>NZ_JBFAJA010000004.1:0-194368 GCF_040654975.1 Dactylosporangium sp. NPDC050588
AGCTCGACGAGCCGGGTGCGCGGGACGGCGACGTCGTCGACCATGATGCCGCCGCTGCCGCTGCCGTCGCCGTCGCTGCCGTCGCCGTCGCCGTCGCTGCCGTCGCCGTCGCTGCCGTCGCCGCCGCTGCCGTCGCCGTCGCCGTCGCCGTCGCTGCCGTCGCCGTCGCTGCCGTCGCCGTCGCCGCCGCTGCCGTCGCCGTCGCTGCTGCCGCCGCCGCCGCCGCTGCCGCCGTCGCCGTCGCCGTCGCCGCCGTCGCCGTCGCCGTCGCCGTCGCCGCCGTCGCCGTCGCCGTCGCCGTTGACGCCCCCGCCTGTTGACGCGGCTGCCGTTGACGCGGCTGCCGTTGACGCTGCTGCCTGTTGACGCGGCCGCCTGTTGACCCCGGTCGCCCGTTGACGCCCCCGCCACAACCCTCATTCCCCTGACCGCACCGTCCGCTGCGCCGCTCTCGCATGGTCCAGCGCGGCCGAGGAAGGAGGGCAGCGCGGCCTGCGCGGTCGCGTAGATCACCGCGCGGGTCGCGGGCTGCTCCAGCGCGAGCAGCACGCTGATCACCAGCAGTGACGCGAAGTGGTAACGAACCGGCCCAGCAGCGCCCACAGCGACGTCCAGCGGGGTGCCGTAGAAGCCGCTCTGCGAGTTCAGCGGAAAGGCGCACGCCACTGGCCGCCCTGCGCGAGTGGGCGGAACACCTGCCACAGGACGAGCGCGGGGGTGGCGGCGGCGACGACCGTGACGCCGGCCTCGACCGCCCCGCCGAGCCGCCGCCCGGGCGTTGGTCGCGAACGGGCAACGGTGGGTCACAGGGCATGATTTGGGGCGTGTACGAGCTCGACGTGATCGCCGACGACAGCCTCGGTCGCTTCGTCTCCCGCTGGTACGGCCTGCCCGACCGCCCCCGCCGCGACCTCGACCTGCCGCCCGGCCTGCCCGCCGCGCTCGCCGACTGGCACCGCGTCGCGTCCCGCTACTGCCTGCCGTTGAGCCGTGACCACGTGATGCTCGCCCCCGCCGACCTCACGGAGTCCGCCGGCCTGGTCCGCTTCTGGTCCGGCACCGACGACTGGTACTCGTACGCCCCCGGCCCCGCCGACCCGCTCGTCGTGGAGAGCGACACGATCGAGACCGGCCTGCCGTTGTCGAGGTTTCTCGTGTACGCCGCTGTCTACGAGGCCACGTACACCCCGCTGCACGGCCTCGTCTGCCTGTCCCCGGACCCCGACGGCCTCCGCCAGGTCCAGCTCCGCCTCCGCGAACTGGACGACCCGCTGTGGCGCTGGCCGTCCCCGGACACCCGCTACTACGGCGACGACGACCTCCTCGCCCACCTCGGCCCCGACCGCATCGTCATCTCCGCCCGCCACCGGGACGCCCTGGGCCGCTTCGACAACCTCGGCCTCCCCTGGACCTGGGACTCCCGAACCCCCTGACCCGCCCCGAACGACGACACGGACGTGCCACCCCCACGACCTGGACGGAGGCGAGCAGCGACCCGCGCCCCGCATGGCGGAGCCCGCGGCCGACGGCGGACGCCAGCGGTCCGGGGTGTGGATGGGTGCCGCGACTCCCGGCCGGCCGAGACCCGGCGCTGGGTAGTGGCGGCTTCGGGGCTGCCGGAACGGCCGGGAGTTGGTGGAGATCGGAGCCGGGCGCCCGCTTGTCGGCGGCGTGCGCGTGGCGGCCGGCGGATTCGGGGTGGTGGGAGGTGCAATCGGGCGACTTGTCGGCGGTGGCGTCGGCCCGGTGGGTGGTGGCTTCGGAGGTGCGGGAAGGACTGCGGCTGTTGCGGCGGCGGGGTTTGGAGCTGGGCGGATGCTTGTCGGTGGTGTGAGCGCAGCGGTCGGCGGGTTCCGGGAGGCGCCGGGGTGCGGTAGCGCGCGGCGTGGCTGCTTGTCGGTGGTGTGGGTGTGGTGGCCGGCGGATTCGGGGTGGTGGGAGGTGCGGTCGGGCGACTGGTCCGCGGCGGTGTCGGTCCGATGGGTGGTGGCTTCGGAGGTGCTGGAAGGGGCTGCGGCAGTTGCGGCGGCGGGGATTGGGACTGGGGGCTGTTTGTCGGCGTGGTGGCTGGCGGATCCGGGGTGGTGGGGGGTGCGGTTGGGCGGCATGTCGGCGGCGGGATGGTTGGGGAAGGGGTTGCGGCGGCCAGCTCGCGGGCGTTGCGCAGGCGGGTCAGCTTCGTGGTGTGGCGGGCGGCCAGGCCGTGTGCGCGAGCCGCCGCGAACTCCGCCTTGGCGCGGTGGCGGTCCGTGCGGCGGCGGGCGGACTCAAAGGCCTGCGTGGCGAGGCGGGCGGCCTGGGCGGCGAGCAGGGCGGCCTGCGTGGGGATGCGGGTGGTCGGGCACAACGCCCCCGCGCCCGGTGCTTCCAGCGAAAAACATGGTCGTGGCACAGGCTGCCTCCCCCGATAGCCGCCTCCCACATTCTCCCGCCCGCCCAAACCCCCGTCCAGCGTGGTATCACCATGTGGGCACAAGCACCTCAGGTGGGTCAGGGGACGTGCACGAGCATGGCGCAGACGTCTTCGTCGTCGGGGATGTTGAGGCTGGTGACGAGGTGGGTGACGACGGCGTCGAAGTTGGACAGGTCGATGTGTTCGCCGGCGCGGCGGACGAGGTCCAGGCCGCCGCCGCGGCGGCGGTCGACGCGGGCCTGGCCGCCGGTGTAGAGCAGGACGCGGTCGCCCGGGTCCAGGGTCACGGTCGTGTCGGAGTAGCGCATCTCGGTGACCTCGCCCAGGGGGAGGCCGAGGGGGCCTGACAGCACGGTGCCCTGGCCGGTGGCGGTGTAGCGGATGGGGGCGACCTGGCCCGCGGCGGCCCAGCGGAGCTCGCGGGTCGTGGGGGAGTAGCGGGCCACGACGAGGCAGGCGGTGTGCTCGACCTCCATCGCGCAGAGCATCCCGTTGACGGCGCTGAGGATGTCGCCGGGGGTCATGTCCAGGGCCGCGTAGGCGCGCACCGCGTACCGGAGCCTCGCCGCCGTCGTCATGGAGGACAGGCCGCGGTCGTCGACGTCGCCGAGGACGAGGATCGTGCCGCCGTCGGGGAGGGAGGTGGCGTCGAACCAGTCGCCGTCGACGGTGCCGACGCGTTCGGGGGAGCGGCAGTGGCCGCAGATCTCGACGCCTTCCATGTGGCCGAGCTCGGGGTCGGTGGGCAGGAGCGCCTTCTGCAGGGCCTGGGCGGCGCGGCGCTCGTCGGCGACCCGGTGCCGCTGCGCGGCCAGGGCCTCCTCGGCGCGGCGGAGGCGGGCCTCGATGGCGCGCTCCTCGGTGACGTCCTGGACGGTGCCGCGCACGGCGGTGACGTTGCCGGTGTCGTCGAAGAGCGGCTCGGCGGTGAGGCGCAGGCGGCGGCCGTTGACCCGGCCGGCGCCGCGGACCTCGGCGAGCAGGTGCTTGCCCTCCACGACGGTGCGGCGGACGGCGTCCTGGACGGCGAGGAGGTCGTCGGCGTGCACGCTGGCGGTGAGCTCGTCGACGGGGACGCGGGCGGCGTCGCGGCCGCCGTGGAAGAGCCGGATCAGCTCCGGTGAGCAGCGCGGCTCGGGGTCGCGCAGCTCCCAGCAGAACGAGCCGACGCCGGCGATCCGCTCGGCCTGCAGGAGCTGGTCGTACAGGAGGTCGGCCTCGGTCGCGATCCGCCACACCGCGAACACCCGGTCCCACAGGCGCACGGCGTGCATGGAGATCGACTGTGTGGTCGGCACGCCGTCCGCCCGCGGGTCGGCGCGCAGGCCTTCCATCCGGCGGGGCTGGCCGTCC
This sequence comes from Dactylosporangium sp. NPDC050588, assembly GCF_040654975.1. Taxonomy (NCBI): domain Bacteria; kingdom Bacillati; phylum Actinomycetota; class Actinomycetes; order Micromonosporales; family Micromonosporaceae; genus Dactylosporangium; species Dactylosporangium sp. NPDC050588. The sequence continues at coordinate 3,767 of NZ_JBFAJA010000004.1, forward strand.
TGGAGCATGCGGGCGAACTCCGGCAGCAGGGTGGCGCTGCCGAGGGTCGGGTAGGCGGCGAGCAGCGTGGCCTCGTCGGGGTCGACCCGGGCGGTGGCGAGGACCTGCCTGGCCATGACGTTGGCGTACTCGACGCGGAAGTCCACCAGCTGGCCGTCGACGGTCACCGGGGACAGCAACGCGGCGGGGTTGTGCAGGACGTCGACGACGGTCGGCAGCCACACCTGCGCCGGGGCGGCCTGCGCGCTCTCCTCGCCCTCGACGTGGAACCAGGCGCTGGCGATCTCGTCGCCGATGAGCGCGTCGACCTGCCGCGCGACGGGTTCGAGCAGGGCCGCCACGTACCGCCGCAGCTCGTCGCCGTCGGGGAGGCCCTCGGCCCAGCTCATGATGATGGCGCCGAGCACCCGCTCGCCGGAGATGAGCGGCGAGGCGAGGACGGTGTCGCCGCTGAACGGCAGCTGGTCCATCACCGGGAACCGGCGGGTGACCTCCTCGCCGCCGACGAGCCAGATCGTCTCGACGTCCTGGACGGCGACGACGAGCGGCAGCGCCGGGTCCGGGGGGATCCGGGACCAGCGGCTGCGGACCTCGCCGGGGATGCCGAACGCGCCGACGCCGCGCTGTGCGCCGTCCGGGTCGAGCAGCGTGATCATGATCGAGGTGGGGGCGGGCCACGCGGTCGGCGCGGTGCCGAGGACCTCGGCGATCTCGTCGTAGCCGCGGGCGGCCGCGATCCGGGCGCTGAGCAGCTGGTGCTGGGACTGCAGCGCCTCGACCTCGGGGGAGCGGCTGGCCCGCCGGCGGGGCTTCTCCACCGCCGGTGCGGGGACGCCGGAGGGCGCCGCGGTGCGGGCACGGCTGCGCGCGACGTGCTGGCGCAGCTCGTCATCGATGAGATTCACCACATCGGGCGCGTCCGGGTCGGGCGAGGTGGTGCCGACGATCGCGGCGGCGACCTCGATCAGCTTGATGTTGGTGCGCTGCGACAGCCGGACCAGCTGGTCGAACCCCTGGTCGGGGCTGACGCCGAGCCGCTCGACGAGCACCCCCTTGGCCTGCTCGATGACGGCCCGGTTCCGCATGGCGGTGCGCACGCCGGTGAGCTCGGCCCGCAGCTTGGCGACGAGCGCGGCGAGGGCCTCCGCCGGCTCCGCACTGCCACCATCAGCACCACCGGCGGGCGCCGAGGCCGCCCGAGACGGCGCGGTGCCCTCAGGTGTCGGGGTGCCCACGCCGCCGTCAGACGGCGTCGACGCACCCGGCCGACCTGTGCCCGACGGCTTGGCCACCATGCCCTCCACATCCCGGTCCTGTGCAGTTGAACGTGCAACCGACCCTAGAAGTCACCCGAGCCGGTTGCGACTCGACCGTTGATGTTTACCACCAACCGGCCAGGGTAGGGGCGTTGGCAGGTCAGCACGGTCGGCCACGTGGAGGTGCGCGCAGTGCAACAGGCGTCTTCGCCGCGGGCGGGTGCGGCTTGAGGATCGCGATCGTGTCCGTGCACGCGAGCCCCCTGGCGCTCGGTACCTCGGGCACGGGCGGCCAGCACACCCACGTCACCGCCCTCGCCGAGGCCCTCGGGCGCCGCGGGCACGACGTGCGGGTCTACACCCGCCGGGACGCCGCCGCCCCCGACGACGTCGTCATGACGGGCGCCGGGTTCACCGTGGAGCACGTGCCGGCCGGCCCCGTCGAGGAGCTGCCGGCGGACGCGCTGCTGCCGCACGTCGGCGACTTCGGGCGATGGCTCGCCGCCCACTGGCGCGGCGACGCGACCCGCCCCGACGTGATCCACGCCCACTTCTGGCTCAGCGGCCTGGCCGCCCTGACCGCGACGGCGGAGCGCCGGATCCCGGTCGTGCAGACGTACCACGGGCTCGGCACGGTCAAGCGGCGCATGCTGAAGGACCGCGACGCCAGCCCCGAGGCGCGGATCGGCCTGGAGCGGACCCTCGGCACGATGGTCGACCGGGTCGTCGCGCAGTGCGAGGACGAGGTCGTCGAGCTCGGCCGGATGGGCATCCGCCGGTCCGACACCGTGGTCGTGCCGTCCGGCGTCGACGGGGAGGTGTTCGCGCCGAACGGTCCCCGCGCCGACCACCTGCGCCCCGGCATGCGCCGCATCCTCAGCGTCGGGCCGCTCGTGCCGCGTAAGGGCTTCGCGGACCTGGTCGAGGCGCTGCGCCGGGTCCCCGGCGCGGAGCTCGTCATCGTCGGCGGGCCCGCACCGGACCGGATCCACCGCGACCCAGAGGCCCGCCGCCTGATGGAGCTCGCCGACCGGTTCGGGGTCGGCGACCGGGTCAGGCTCATCGGCGCCGTCGCTCAGCAGGATCTGCCCAGCTGGTACCGCTCCGCCGACGTGCTCGCCTGCGCGCCGTGGTACGAGCCGTTCGGCCTCACGCCCCTGGAGGCGATGTCCTGCGGTGTGCCGGTCGTCGCGTACGAGGTCGGCGGCATCGGCGAGAGCGTCATCGACAACGTCACCGGGCTGCTGGTGCCGGCGCGGGACGTGCCGGCGATGGCGTCCGCGCTGCGCGGGCTCCTCGGCGACGAGGTGCGCCGGATGAGCTACGCCAGCGCAGCGATCGACCGGGTCCGCTCCCGGTACACCTGGGAACGCACCGCGACCGACGTCGAGCGGATCTACCGGGCGGTGACCGGGCAGAGCGGGACCGGCGACGCCGACAGCGACGCGGACGCCGACGCCGACGACGAGGCCCTCACCGACGTCTCTTCGTAGTCTTGTCATCACAGGGCGACAGGCGTACGTTTGTATGACCCGCAACATCAGCTGAACAGCTGATTGGCTCGACCGTCAAACCAGTCGCGGTCGCCGTGCCGGGTTGCGCGCCGGACGTTCGAGACCAGGGCGTCTGCCGGCGAAATCTCTCCCGTGACCGCTGCCCGCACCCAAGGGCGGACGGATCACGGCAGCAGGCAGGGGGATCCCCCATGACCGCCACCGTCCACCGCCCCGCCCCGCGGCCTCACGCCCGCGCCGGCCACCGCGCCGGCCACAAAGACCTCGAGACCGAAGCCCGCGCGCTGCTCGCGCTGCTGAGCGAGCTGCCCGCCGGCAGCGCCGACCACGACCGGATCCGGGCCAGGGTCATCGAGCTGCACCTGCCGCTCGCCGAGTACCTCGCCCGCCGGTTCCGCAACCGCGGCGAACCCCTCGACGACCTGACCCAGGTCGCCAACGTCGGGCTCATCAAGTCCGTCGACGGCTACGACCCGGCGCGCGGCGCCGTGTTCACCAGCTACGCCATCCCGATGATCGTCGGTGAGCTCAAGCGGCACTTCCGCGACAAGGGCTGGGACGTCCGGGTGCCACGCCGGCTGCAGGAGCTGCGGCTGGAGATCTCCAAGGTGTCCGGTGACCTCGCGCAACGGCTGGGCCGCTCGCCGACCGTCGCGGACCTCGCGGAGAAGCTCGGCGTCAGCGAGGAGGACGTCATCGAGGGCATCGAGTCCGGGCACGCGTACCGGGCGCTGTCCATCAACGCGCCGACCGGCAACGAGGAGGCCGGCCCCGAGCTCGCCGACCTGCTCGGCGGCCTGGACCGCGACCTGGAGGCCGTCGACGACCGCGAGTCGCTGCGGCCGCTGATCGCGGAGCTGCCGGAGCGCGAGCAGAAGATCATCGCGATGCGGTTCTTCGGCAACATGACACAGACGCAGATCGCCGACCGGCTCGGCATCTCGCAGATGCACGTGTCGCGCCTGCTCGCCCACGCCCTGGCCCACCTGAGGGGCGCCCTGGTCACACCCCTGTGACGCCCCTCCCAGGAGCTAGGCGGGCGTCAGTACCGACGACAGCTGATACACGTTGTAGGCCTGCTTGATGACCGGGTGGGCGACGTTGCGGACGGGCACCCCGCCCGGCGTCGTCCCCCGCTCCGACCCCGCGTGCGCGTGCCCGTGCACGGCCAGCCCGACGCCCGGTGCCGCGTCGATCGCCTGCGCGAGCAGGTACGACCCGAGGAACGGGTAGATCTCCAGCGGCTCGCCCAGCAGCGTCTCGGGGACCGGCGAATAGTGGGTGAGCGCTATCCGTACATCAGCGTCCAACGCCGACAGTGCGGCGCCGAACCGCTCGGCCAGCTCGCGGCTGTGCCGGGTGAACGCCTTCATCTCAGGCTCGCCGAACTCGCTGGCGCACGCGCCCGCGAACCCGCCGCCGAAGCCCTTCGTGCCGGCGACCCCGACCCGCACGCCGTCCACGTCCAGGACCGTGCCGGAGCACTCCAGGACGGTGATCCCGCCGTCCTCCAGGACCTTCGTCACCTCGGCCGGCTGGTCGCAGTGGTGGTCGTGGTTGCCGAGGATCGCGATCACCGGCACGGCCAGGCCGCCGAACTCCTCCGCGACGCAGTGCGCCTCGTCGGCGGTGCCGTGCCGGGTCAGGTCACCGGCGAGCAGCAGCATGTCGGCCTTGTCGCCGATGTGCTCCAGCGCTGGCCGGTACCGGCCGAGGACGTCCGCGTCGAGGTGGACGTCGCCGACCGCGGCGACTCTGACGCAGCCATTGGCACTGCCTTCGTCGAACGTCATAGCTCCTCCACGTCCTGCGGCTCGTTGACCCTGGTGAGCCCGATGTTGCAGTGCACCGGCAGGTCCGGGAACGTCTCGTGGACGACCTGGCAGATCAGGTCGCGGCGTTCGGCGCTCTCCACCTCACCGACGAGGCTGACCCCGTCCTCGGTGCGGACCACCCGGATGCCCTGCTCGGCGATGCGGGCGTCCTCGATGAGCAGCTGGTGCAGCTCGCTCTCGACGTGCTGGTCGATGATCACGAGTGCCTCCTCACAGGGAAGCGGCGAGGGCGCTGGTCTCGTCCAGCGACATGACGCCGAGGCGGTCGATCAAGAACAGGAAAGCATGCGCGTACGGCGAGTGGGCCGTTTCCCGGTACACCCGCGGCCAGTCGATCTGCTCCCGCAGCGACCGCGCGACCGGCAGCCCGCGCGCGTAGTCGCAGTAGTGCGCCGACCACGTCAGAACCTTGTGGATCATCAGCTCGGTCGCGGACAGCACGGGCATGTGGCACGCGTTGACGGCGATCACGTCGGTGTCGGCGAGCGTCGCGTCGGTGACCGGCCGCTGCACCGGGCAGAAGATGAAGTCGATGAGGTTGTCCTCGTTCTCCACCGAGTCCCAGGCCTTCACCAGCCAGCCCTCGGGCGGCACCTCGCCGCGGAACCCGACCTCCGCCAGCGCCGTCAGGACCCGCTCCGCGTCCTCGGCCTTGATGAGGAAGTCGATGTCGTGGTCGACGGACTCGCCTCCCCGCGCGTACACCGCGAAACTGCCGGCCAGGCAGAACGGGATGCCGGCGTCCTTCAAGTGGAACGCCGCACGTTTCAGCGTCGCGATCAGCGGCTGCCTGTCCTCCGGAACTGCCATGCAGAACGGCTTACCCGTCTGGTCATTCCGTCACACGCACCGATTGCGGCAGCCGCGGGAAGAGTTCGGTCTCTTCCTCCTGTACGTGCTCCCGCACCGCCTCCAGGAGCGCCGCCAGCAGCATCCCGAACGCGGGATCCACGTCGTTGAGCTCCGTCAGCCGCGCCACGAGCTCGCTGATGCGCCGGTGCTCGGCCGCCTCGTAGTCGGCGAGCTCCGCAGGCAGGTGCGCGTGCAGCAACCGCTCCTCGGTCGCCGTGTGGGAGGCCAGCATCGTGACGGCGGCGTCCAGCGCGCCCCGGCGGGCGGCCGGCGACTCCGCGGTCTCGATCTCGGCGAACAGCGACTCGAGCCGGCGGTGTTCGCCGACCAGCAGGCCGATGAGGTCCTGCTCCATGGTCAGCTCCCCAGGTTCCGTGGCACAGGCATGCGTTGGCGTACCCTGCCCGCCACCCGGCTAACCGTCACGAAGCAGACCTGATCGATTTCGGCGGGGCGGGCTTCCATCTGCCTTGGTACGTGTGTTCGAATGTCTCCTCATGGAGCGCAGGAAGCACTGGTGGAACGGCACCTGGGGGCGGCTCGCCCGCCGCGACGTCTATCTCTTCGAGGACGCCGGCCACTGGTGGGTCGAGTCGCGGGAAGGCGGCGCCGACGGGCGCTCCCGCACCTACGAGTTCGACGCCGAAGAGCCGGCGATGGACTGCGTCTCCGGCCTGCTCGCCCAGCCCGGCGACTGGCGCGAGCTGCGCTGAGCCGGTTGCCTGCCGGGTGCGGGGCGGGTGTGGGGCGGCGGCTGCGCGGTTGCCCGTCCCGGCCACCCGGCTCGGGTCCCGTCCGGGTCCGCTTGGTTCTGGGCGCAACGAATCGCCGTCTGATCGCGGTACAAGACAGGAAAACGCCGGCAAGAAGCAGCTTTCCGCAATGGAACGCCGGGCGGGCGGCGCCTACGTTGGATCGCATGAGCCGTCGCTACCTGATGTGTCGACCTACGTACTTCGCCGTTGACTACGCGATCAATCCCTGGATGGACCCGACCGCGCCCGTCGACGCCGACCTCGCCGTCGCGCAATGGACCCGGCTGCACGAGCTCTACCTGTCGTTCGGCCACACCGTCGACCTCATCGACCCGGTGCCCGGCCTGCCCGACATGGTCTTCGCCGCCAACGGCGCCACCGTCGTCGACGGGGTCGTCTACGGCGCGCAGTTCCGCCACCCGGAGCGCGCCGACGAAGGCCCCGCCTACCTCGCCTGGTTCGAGCGCAACGGCTTTCAGATCCACCCGGCGAAGAGCGTCAACGAGGGCGAAGGCGACATCCTCCTCGCCGGCGAGCACCTCCTCGCCGGCACCGGCCTGCGCACCGAGCTCGCCGCGCACGCCGAGGCGCAGGAACTCTTCGGGCGGCCGGTGATCACCCTGCAGCTCGTCGACCCGCGCTACTACCACCTCGACACGGCGCTGACCGTCCTGTCGCCGACCAATGTCGCCTACTACCCGGGCGCGTTCTCGCCGGGCAGCCAGGCGGTGCTGCGCCGCCTGTACCCCGAAGCCGTCATCGCGACCGCCGACGACGCCGCCGTCCTCGGCCTGAACGCCGTCAGCGACGGCCACCGGGTCGTCCTGCCATCCGCCGCCACCCGCCTCGCGCGGGAGCTAGCGTCGAAAGGGTTCCAGCCGGTGCCAGTCGACGTGTCCGAACTGCACAAGGCCGGCGGCGGCCCGAAGTGCTGCACGCTGGAGGTGCGCGCATGACCACCGCTGTTTCCTCGTCGACCGGCCCCTTCCTGGACCAGGCCGAGCGCTGGACCGCGCACAACTACCACCCGCTGCCCGTCGTCATCGCCTCCGGTGAGGGCGCCTGGGTCACCGACGTCGACGGCCGCCGCTACCTGGACTGCCTCGCCGGCTACTCCGCGCTCAACTTCGGCCACCGCCACCCGGCACTCATCGCCGCCGCACACGCCCAGCTGGACCGGATCACGCTGACCAGCCGCGCGTTCGTGCACGACCAGTTCGGCCCCTTCTGCGAGGAGCTGGCCGCGCTGTGCGGCAAGGACCTCGTCCTGCCGATGAACACTGGCGCCGAGGCCGTCGAGACCGCGATCAAGGTGGCCCGCAAGTGGGGCTACAAGGTCAAGGGCGTCCCCGACGGCCAGGCCACCATCGTCGTGGCCGCCGACAACTTCCACGGCCGCACCACCACGATCATCAGCTTCTCCACCGACCCCGACGCGCGCGCCGACTACGGCCCCTACACGCCCGGGTTCCGGATCGTGCCGTACGGCGACCTGGACGCCCTCACGTCGGCGATCGACGACACCACCGTCGCCGTGCTCATCGAACCCATCCAGGGCGAGGCCGGCGTCCTCGTCCCGCCACCGGACTACCTGCCCGGCGTGCGCGACGTGTGCACCTTGAAGAACGTGCTGTTCATCGCGGACGAGGTGCAGTCCGGCCTGGGCCGGACCGGTTCGACCTTCGCCTCGTCGCCGGTCGTCCCCGACATGTACGTGCTGGGCAAGGCCCTCGGCGGCGGCATCGTGCCCGTGTCGGCGGTCGCCGCCTCGCACGACATCCTGGGCGTGCTGCGCCCCGGCGAGCACGGCTCCACGTTCGGCGGCAACCCCCTCGCGTGCGCCGTCGCCCGTGCCGTCATCGCGCTGCTGAACACCGGCGAGTTCCAGGCGAACGCGCGGACCGTCGGCGCCCATCTGCACGAGCGGCTCAACGCCCTGGTCGGCCACGGCCTGACCGCCGTCCGCGGCCGCGGCCTGTGGGCCGGCATCGACATCGACCCCGCCCTGATGACCGGCCGCCAGGCCTGCGAGGCCCTCATGGCCCGCGGCGTCCTGGCCAAGGACACCCACGGCTCGACCCTGCGCCTGGCCCCGCCGCTGCACGTGACCGCAGAGGACGTGGACGTCGCCGTCGACGCCCTCCACGCCGTCCTGAAGTCCTGACACCCACGCTTCCCTGCGCTTTCCTGGCCCTCTGTTGCGGAGGGTACCTGGCCGACGTTGCTCGCCATGTGACGTGTGGGGGTGTGGGGGTCAGGGGCGGTGGAAGAGGCGGCCGAACCAGCTGCGGGGTTCGGTGGGGGTGGCGGGTGGGGTGGGTTCGTGGAACGGGCATGAGGGTGGGGCTTCAGCAGGCTCGGCGGTGTTCGGGGAGCGGCCGCGGCGGCCGAGGTCGCGGGCCTCGGAGTCCAGGTAGAAGGCGGGTCGCTGGTCGGCCTCGTGGTAGTAGCGGTGGAAGACGCCGGTGGTGGAGCCGCTCATCGGGGGGACGATCCAGGACCAGTCGGCGGGGACCTCGCGGCCGGCGCGTTCCTCGCTGGCGATGTGGGCGAGGAAGCGCTCCGACTCGGAGTGGTGGTCGCTGATGCGGGCGCCCGCCTGGTCGAAGGACCACAGGACGGCGCGGTTGAGTTCGAGGAGGGCGCCGTCGCGCCAGAGGGAGCGTTCGGTGCTGGTGTCCAGGCCCATCCGTTCGGCGATGACCGGCAGCAGGTTGTAGCGGTCGGGGTCGGCGAGGTTGCGGGCGCCGATCTCGGTGCCCATGTACCAGCCGTTGAAGGGGGCCAGGGGGTAGTCGACGCCTCCGATGGTGAGGCGCATGTTGGCGATCGCCGGGACGGCGTGCCAGCGCAGGCCCAGCTCGGCGAACCAGCGCAGCGTCGGGTGCTCGATCGGCACCTCCCAGACCGCGTGCTCGGGCAGGTCGTACAGGTTGACGTCGCCGCCGGGGCCCTCGATGGCGAGGGGGAGCACGTCGAAGGGGTTGTCCGGTTTGCCCCGCCAGCCGTACTGCTGCAGGGTCTCGGTGAACTGGGTGTTGCGCGGGTCGCCGGTGATCAGGCCGTCGGGCTCGCGGTGGCCGGCGTACCGGATGAGCTGCTCGTTCCACAGCCGGGCGGAGGCGCGGCCGGGGACGTGCTGCGCGAAGACGGAGATCACGGGGCGGATCACGTTGCGTTCGCGCTGGCCGGCGAGGCGCAGGTGGCGGACGAGCTCCTCGAAGATCTCGTCGGGGGCGCCGACCTTGCGCAGGTCGCGCACGACGAGGCTGCGCCAGTAGAGCCGGCCGATGCAGCGGCTCGCGTTGCGCCACGCCACCCGGCAGCCGAAGACCAGCTCGGCGTACGTGTGGGTGTACGTGCCCGTCTCGGCGATCTCGTCGACGACGCGGGCGAGGCGCTCCCGGACGTCGCCGCGCTGCGGGTTCTCCCGGTGGAACAGGTCGAGGAAGTCCTCGGCCTCGCGGGCATCCACGGGCTGCTGCGGATCCCACTCCTGACCTGGCATGTCGCGGTATCCAGGCACACTCATACTGGCCTCCCAACGCCGACGGGGGTCCCGACGCGGCAAGGAGTTCATGTTGTGTGCCGGGCCATCGTGAGAGTCGCACACCGTGTGCGCAACATGTCGGGCAGTCAGCAATGCAAGGTGCAAAACGGCATGGCACCCCGGCCGAAAGGACGACCGGGGTGCCATGCAGAACCGCTGTGCGGCGCGGGGCGCTAGCCTGACGCGACCCGCCGCAGCCGGGCCAGGTAGGTCTGCGCGACGACGACGAGCGCGATGAACGCCCCGCTGATCACCGTCTGCCACGCCGACGTGATCTTGCCGTCCTGGTTGATCAGGTTCTGGATCACCTGGAGCAGCAGGACGCCGGCGATCGTGCCGCCGAGGGTGCCGGCGCCGCCGGTCAGCAGGGTCCCGCCGACGACGACGGCGGCGATCGCGTCGAGCTCCATGCCGGTGCCCAGCACGGTGACGCCGGAGCCGAGCCGGGCCGCGTTGATCGTCCCGGCGAGGCCGGCGAGCAGCCCCGACAGGACGTAGACCTTGATCTGGGTGCCGCGGATCCGCACGCCCATCAGCCGGGCCGCGTCCTCGCTGCCGCCGAGGGCGTAGACGGACTGGCCGAAGCGGGTGCGGTACAGCGCGACCATGCCGATCACGAAGAGCACCACGACCAGGTAGACGGAGTATTTGATGCCGAGCAGCTCGCCCTTGCCGAAGTCCTTGAAGGCGCCGGGGTCCACGAGGTACGTGGTGCCGCCCTCGTCGGACAGGGCGAGCATGAGCCCCCGCGCGCCGAGCAGCCCGGCGAGCGTGACGATGAACGGCGCCAGCCTCGCGTACGCGATGACGAGCCCTTGCACGAGCCCGAACACCCCGCACGCGGCGAGCGGCACGGCGAACGCGGCGGCGACGCCGTACTGCGACGCCCACGCGGCGAGGACCCCGCCGAGCACGTAGAGGGAGCCGACGGACAGGTCGATCCCGCCGGTGATGATCACGAAGGTCATGCCGAGCGCGATGAGGGCCGCCGGCGCCGCCGAGACGAGGATGGTGGCGGCGTTGTCGAAGCTGCGGAAGTTGTCGTACGCGACGAGACCGACGACGAGCACGATGCCGAGGACGGCGAGGGCGCCCTGGCGCTGGACGAGCTCGACGATCCGCTCGGTGCGCAGCGAGGCCGCCTCGGCCTTCTCGAGCTGGGGTTCGGCGACGAGGGTCATCGGGTCCTCCGTTCGCGGGCCGTGTAGACCGCGACCAGGATGATGACCGCCTGGACCATCTGGGCGGTCGAGTCCTTCAGGTTGTTGGCGATCATCGTCGCGGTCAGCAGCTGCATGAGGAACGCGCCGGCGACGGTGCCGAGGACGCGGACCTTCCCGCCGGTCAGCGGCGTGCCGCCGACGACGACGGCGGTGATCGCGGACAGCTCGATGAGCAGGCCGATGCGGGACGCGTCGGCGGAGCCGATCCGGGACACCTGGATCACGCCGGCGACGGCGGCGAGGACCGCGGCGATCATGTACACGCCGACCAGGACCCGTTTGACGGGGACGCCGGCGAGCTGCGCGGCGGCCCGGTTGTCGCCGATGGCGAGCAGCCGCCGGCCGAACACGGTGCGCCGGACGACGAACCCGACGACGACGGCGAGGACGGCGGCGATCCACACGGTGTAGGGCACGCCGAGGAACGCGTCGGTGCCGATGGCGAGGAAGTCCTTGTCGCGGATGTCCTTGTACTTGCCGTTGGACACGACCAGGGCGACGCCGCGGCCGGCGACGAGCATGGCGAGGGTCGCCACGATCGGCTGGAGGCCGACGAACGCGACGAGGCCGCCGTTGATGAGCCCCACGATCACGCCGCCGACGAGGGCGAGCACGATCGCCGGGACCATCCCGTACCCGAGGTACAGCGGGATGAGGGCGGCGCCGAGCGCCATCACGGACCCGACCGACAGGTCGATGCCCTCGGTGCCGATGACGAGCGCCATGCCGAGCGCGACGATGACGACCGGCGTCACCTGGACCAGCTGGATGCGCAGGTTGTTCCAGGCGAGGAAGTTGTCGGTGTAGACGATGTTGAACAGCACCAGGGCGGCGAGGGCGACGTACACCCCGTACAGGGGCAGCAGCCGGCGGACCGTGGCGCTGTTGAACGACGAGGAGGAGGACACGGCGGTGGTCATGACGCCGCCGTCGCGATCACGTTCATCAGATGCTCCGTTGTCACTTCTTCGCCGCGCAGCATGCCGGCGACGGCGCCGTCGCGCAGCACGACCACACGGTCGGACCCCTCGATGAGCTCCTCGGCGTCGGAGGAGACCAGCACGACGCCGAGGCCTTCGGCGGCCAGCTCGTCGATGAGCGCCTGGACCTCCGCCTTCGCGCCGACGTCGATGCCGCGGGTGGGCTCGTCCAGCAGCAGGACCTTCGGGCCGGTCGCGAGGAGGCGGGCGAGGAGGACCTTCTGCTGGTTGCCGCCGGACAGGTCGCCGACGCGCTGGTGCGGGCCGGACGCCTTGACCCGCAGCCGGGTCATGAAGGTCTCGACGATCTTGTCGATCTTGCGCTCGGAGACGATGCCGGCGGTCGACAGGCGGGGCAGGACCGCGAGGGCGATGTTCTCCCGGATCGACAGCCCGAGGGCGAGGCCCTCGGCCTTGCGGTCCTCGGGCTGCACGGCGATGCCGGCCTTCAGGGCGGCGACCGGGTTGGGCCGGCGCACGACGGTGCCGTCGATCTCGACGGTGCCGCGGTCCAGCGGCAGCGCGCCGGCGACGGCCTTGATGGTCTCGCTGCGGCCGGCGCCGAGGAGCCCGCCGAGGCCGACGACCTCGCCGGGGAGCACCTCGAAGCTGACGCCGGTGAGCTTGTGCCGGCTGTTGAGGTCGGCGACCCGCAGCACGGGCTTGCTGTCGGCGGCCGCGTGCTCGCCGCCGAAGCTGGTGAAGCCTTCCTTGCGGACCTCGGACATGGGCCGGCCGAGCATGTGCGAGACGAGCTGCAGCCGGTCGAGGTCCTTGATGAGGCCGGTGTGCACGAGCTTGCCGTCGCGCAGGACGGTGACGCGGTCGCAGATGCGGTACAGCTCGTCGAGGCGGTGGCTGACGTAGATGATGCCGACGCCGCGCTCGTGGAGGCGCGCGATGACGCCGAAGAGGGTCTCGACCTCGCGGGGTTCGAGCGAGGAGGTCGGCTCGTCCATGACGACGACGCGGGCGTCGACCATGACGGCCCGGGCGAGGGCGACCATCTGCTGCGCGCCGAGCGCCATGAGGCCCAGCGGGCGGCGCACGTCGGAGGTGATGCCGTAGCCGGCGAGGATCTCGGCCGCCTCCCGGTTCATGCGGGAGACGTCGACGAGGCCGAGCCGGTTGCGGGGTTCCCGGCCGAGGAAGAGGTTCCGTGCCACGCTCATCAGCGGGACGAGGTTGACCTCCTGGTAGATCGTGGAGATGCCGGCCGCCTGCGCGTCGAGCGGGCCGTTGAACGTGACGGGCTGCCCCAGGTGCCGCAGGTCGCCGCCGTCGGGCTGGTAGACGCCGGTGAGGACCTTGATCAGGGTCGACTTGCCGGCCCCGTTCTCACCGACGAGGGCGTGCACCTCGCCGGCGCGCAGGGTGAACGAGACGTCGTCGAGGGCGCGCACCCCCGGGAACTGTTTGCTGACGCCTGCCACTTCGAGCAGCGGCGCGTCCGGAGCGGACATGCGAGAGGTCCCATCTGGAAGAAGGCCCAGGCCGGGATCATCCCCGACCTGGGCCATGCTGCGACAGTCAGCTGCGAACGGTCAGTGGGTCAGTACGCGAGGCCCAGGTCGGCCGCGGCGTTGGTGGAGTCGTACTCGCGGTCGGAGATGATGATGTTCTCCGCGATCTCCTCGCCGTTGAAGAACTTCGTGGCGGTGCCGAACGCGAGAGGGCCGAAGCGCGGGTTGGACTCGATGACCGAGTAGATCCAGCCGTCGACGATGCCCTGGACGGCGCCCTTGGTGCCGTCGATGGTGACGATCTTGACGTCGCCGGCCTTCTTGCTGGCGCCCTTCAGGGCCGTGATCGCGCCGAGCGCCATCTCGTCGTTCTCGGCGTAGATGCCGTTGATGTTGGGCTTGGACTGCAGCAGCTGCTCGGAGACCTTCTGGCCCTCCTCGCGGGAGAACTGGCCGGTCTGCTCGAACTCGATCTTGATGTTCGGGGCGATCTTCGCGATCTGGTCCTTGAAGCCCTGCGTCCGCAGCGTGGTCACGTTGTTACCGGGGGCGCCCAGCAGGATCGCGACGGTGCCGGTGTTGTTCAGCGCCTTGGCCATCTTGTCGGCGGCGCGCTTGCCCTGCTCGGCGAAGTCCGAACCGATGAACGTCAGGTAGTCCGTGCAGTGCTTCGCGTTGATCTTCCGGTCGATGGTGACGATCGGGATCTTCTTCGCGGACGCCTTCTGGAACACCGAGTCCCAGCCGTCGGAGTTGAGCGGCGCGATGACGAGCAGCTGCACGCCCTGGTCGATGAGGGTGCTGACGTCGGTGATCTGCTTGTCGAACTTCGAGTCGGCATTGGTCACCTTCAGGTTCGCGGCCGGGATGCCCAGCTTCGCCGCCTCGTCCTTGATGGACTGGGTCTCGGCGATGCGGAACGGGTTGGCCTCCTTCTCCGACTGGGAGAAGCCGATGGTGGCGGTCTTCAGGTCGACCTTCTGGCCGCCGAACTTCGTCAGCGTGCAGGTGGAGCCTCCGGCGGCGGCGGACTTCGTCGTCTGCACCGCGGCGGAGCTGTCGGCGGTGGTCTTCGCGGCCGGGTCGTCCTCGGACTTCGCGCAGCCGGTCAGCAGCAGGGCGGAGGCGCTGAGAACGGCCAGGGCGGGCCGCCAGCGGCCACGCAGATCGATCATGTCGGGTCACTCCCTTGAGCGAGGGGGACCGCGGCGCGAGGCACGCCGCGTTCGGGGTGTACCGCATTCACTCATCCTCCAACTTTTTCTGTCAAGACTTTCCACCCACCCGACCAAAACCAAACACCAACTGTCACATGTTCGAGACCTTGCCGAAGTTGTCCCGACACCGAGGCGATCGATCGTGTCCATTCGCGCCCGTGTATGCCACAATATTCAACACTTTCGATCTTACTCAACCTGGGAGCTGGGATGAACCGAAGTCCCCGGGCGCTGACGCGCGCCCTGACGGCCGCCGCCACGGCCCTGCTCGCATCAACAGTCATCACTTCGATCGCGACAAAACCGGCGTCCGCCACCGCCACCCCGCAGCCCGGTCCCGTCACCGCCCCCGTGATGGGGTGGAACAGCTGGAACCGGTTCGGCTGCAACATCGACGAGAACCTCATCAAGGCGACCGCCGACGCCATGGTGAGCACCGGGCTGAAGGCGTCCGGGTACACGTACGTCAACATCGACGACTGCTGGATGGCCTCGACCCGCGACGCCCAGGGCCGCCTGCGCCCCGACCCCGTCCGCTTCCCCGGCGGGATCGCCGCCATCGCCGACTACGTGCACGCCCGCGGGCTGAAGCTCGGCATCTACTCCTCGGCGGGCACCGCCACCTGCCAGGGCCTGCCGGCCAGCCTCGACCACGAGACCGTCGACGCGCAGACGTGGGCGTCCTGGGGGATCGACCTGCTCAAGTACGACAACTGCAACAACCAGGGCCGCCCCGCCGCGCAGCGGTACAAGGCGATGGGCGACGCGCTGAAGGCCACCGGCCGGCACATCGTCTACAGCATCTGCAACTGGGGCGACGACGCGCCGTGGGAGTTCGCGCCGAACACCGGCGGCAGCCTGTGGCGCACCACCGGCGACATCAACGCCAGCTGGGGCAGCATCACGTCGCTGCTGGACCAGCAGGCGGGCCTGGAGACGTTCGCGCGCAAGGGGTACTACAACGACCCCGACATGCTCGAGGTCGGCAACGGCCCGCTCACCACCGACGAGAACGTCGCGCACTTCTCGCTCTGGTCGCTGCTGTCCTCGCCGCTGCTGCTCGGCAACGACCTGCGCAGCGTCCCCGCGGCCACGCTCAACGTGCTGCGCAACGCCGACGTCATCGCCGTCAACCAGGACTGGGGCGGCTCACAGGGCCGCCGCATGGCCGACTTCGGCGACACCGAGGTGTGGGCGAAACCGATGAGCGACGGGTCGGTCGCGGCCGTGCTGTTCAACCGCGGCGGCGCCGCCGCCTCGATCAGCACCACGACCGCCGCCCTCGGCATCGGCGGCTCCAGCTCGTACACCACGAAGAACCTCTGGACCGGGGCGACCGGCACCACGTCGGGCACGCTCTCGGCGACCGTCCCGTCGCACGGCGTCGCGATGTTCCGGGTGACCCGCGCCGGCACCCTCGCGGCCGCACCCGCCGCCGGCACCCTCCAGGTGAGCGACCTGCCGTGGCTCGCCTCCAGCGGCGGCTGGGGCCCCGTCGAACGCGACCGCGCCAACGGTGAACAGGCCGCCGGCGACGGCGCCGCCCTGAACATCGGCGGGACCGCGTTCACCAAGGGCATCGGCGCGCACGCCGACGCCGCCGTCCACGTCTGGCTCGGCCGCGCCTGCCGCACGTTCACCGCCCAGGTCGGCGTCGACGCCGAGGCCGGCGCCAACGGTTCCGTGCGGTTCGCGGTGTACGGCGACGGCCGGCTCCTCGGGTACACGGGCGTGAAGACCGGCGGCCAGGCACCCACCAGGCTGACCGTGTCCACCGGCGGCTACCTGACGCTGGAGCTGCGCGCCACCGACGCCCGCAACGGCATCAGCTACGACCACGCCGACTGGGGCGCACCCACGCTCGTGTGCGGCGGCAGCGGCGCCGGGACGGCCGTCAGCGACCGCGCCTGGGGCACCGCCACCAACGGCTGGGGGCCGGCGGAGCGCGACGCCTCCAACGGCGAGCAGGCCGCCGGCGACGGCAGCGTCATCACCGTCGGCGGGGTCAGCTACCCGAAGGGCGTCGGCGTCCACGCCGCCGCCGACGTCACCGTGCCCCTCGGCGGCGCGTGCAGCCGGTTCACCGCCGTCGCCGGCCTCGACGCGGAGGTCGGCACGTCCTCGACCGGGGTGGTGTTCAGCGTCGTCGCCGACGGCGTCACGCTGTGGACCAGCCCGACCGTGACCGCGGCGGCACCCGTCGCCGTCGACGTGGCCGTCAGCGGGCGCACCAACCTGCGGCTCGTGACCGCGGGGGCCGGTTCGATCGACTACGACCACGCCGACTGGGCCGACGCCCGGCTGACGTGCTGACTCACCCGCTGAGGCTGTAGGTGCCCTGACCGGGCGTCACCACGAAGGTGTCGGGAGGCGTGAAACCGTTCGCGGCGAACGCCTCCCGCACCGCCGTCTCCACCGCGTCGCAGCACTCCTCGTCGACCAGCGCCAGGACACAGCCGCCGAAACCGCCGCCGGTCATCCGGGCGCCGTGCGCGCCGTGCTCGAGCGCCACCCGCACCGCGGTGTCGACCTGCGGCACCGTGATCTCGTAGTCGTCGCGCATCGACTCGTGCGACGCCGTCATCAGCGGACCCGCCGCGCGCAGGTCACCGGCGCGCAGCACGTCGACCGTGTCCAGGACCCGCTGGTTCTCCGTCACCACGTGCCGGACCCGGCGGCGCATGGTCTCGTCGTCGAGCTTCGCCAGGGCGTCGGGCAGCCCGTCGACGTCGACGTCGCGCAGCGCCGTGACCCCCAGGATCGCCGCCGCCTCCTCACACGCCCGGCGGCGGGCCGCGTACTCGCCGTCGACGTGCGCGTGCGGCGCCTTGCTGTCCACCACCAGGATCTTCAGACCGGCGCCGGCGAGGTCGAACGGCACCTGCTCCGTCGCCAGGGACCGGCAGTCCAGGAACAGGGCGTGACCCTCCCGGCACAGCGTCGACGCGGCCTGGTCCATGATGCCGGTCGGGGCGCCCACGTACTCGTTCTCGGCGCGCTGCGCGATCCGCGGCCGGTCCCGCATCGGCACGTCCGCGCCGGCCAGGTCCACCAGCACGGCCATGACGGCGCACTCCAGGGCCGCCGACGAGGACAGGCCCGCACCGAACGGCACGTCGGAGGCGACGCTCAGGCGCGCGCCCGGCACGTCGACCCCCGCCTCCCGCAGCGCCCACACGACGGCCGCCACGTAGGACGCCCAGCCTTCCACCTTGTGCTGCAGATCGAAGGTCACCGTCTCGCCGGTCTGCTCCGACGTGACCTCCCAACGCTGCTCCGGCAGGAGGCTGCCGCTCACCGCGGTCGCGTGGGGGAGGGCGAAGGGCAGCACGAAGCCGTCGTTGTAGTCGGTGTGCTCGCCGATGAGGTTCACCCGCCCCGGGCTCACCCAGAGACTCTGAGCGGGTCCGTCGAGGCGTTCCGCGGCCGTCGTCACAGCTGGACCTCCCGCAGCATCGCGGCGGCCTGCTCCGGCCGCACGTCGTTGACGAACACACCCATGCCGGACTCGGACCCGGCGAGGTACTTGAGCTTGCCCGGCGCCCGCCGGGTGCTGAACAGCTGCAGGTGCAGGTAGGCCAGGTGCCGGTCGACCCGGACCGGCGCCTGGTGCCACGCCGAGATGTACGGCATCTGCAGCCCGAACATGCCGTCGAGGCGCCGCAGCACCTCCAGGTAGATCGGGGCGAACGTGTCGCGCTCCGACGGGGTCAGCGCCGGGATGTCGGGGACCTGCCGGTGCGGGTACAGGTGGACCTCGAACGGCCACCGCGCGACCGCCGGCACGAACGCCGTCCAGTGCATGTTCTGCGCGACGACCCGCGACCCGTCGGCGCGCTCGGCCGCCAGCACGTCGGCGAACAGGTTGCCCTCGTGCGCCCGCGCCGACTCCAGCATCCGGCGGGTGCGCGGCGTGACGAACGGGTACGCGTAGATCTGCCCGTGCGGGTGCGGCAGTGTCACGCCGATCTCGGTGCCCCGGTTCTCGAAGCAGAAGACCTGCTCGACGTCGTCGCGGGTCGACAGGTCGGCGGTGCGGTCCGCCCACGCCTCCATCACGGTGCGGACCCGGGCCTGCGACAGCGACGCGAACGACGCGTTGTGGTCGGAGGTGAAGCACACGACCTCGCAACGGCCCGCGCCCGGCCGGGTCGGCACCAGCCCCGGCAGGATGTCGCCCTGCTCCGGCCCGACCCGGTGGCTGAACGACGGGAACCGGTTCTCGAACACGACCACGTCGTACTCGCTCGCCGGGATCTCGCTCTGCCACGCCGGCGACGACGGGCACAGCGGGCACTCGTCCGACGGCGGATGGAACGTCCTGGACTGCCGGTGCGCGGCGATGGCCACCCACTCATCGAGGATGGGGTCGTGACGCATCTCTGACGCGGCGGGCGGGGGCGGCAGCTCCCGCAGGTCGACGGCGTCCCTGGACGCGTCGTCGCGTTCGTCGAAGTAGATGAGTTCCCGACCGTCGGCGAGGTGGGTGACCGTGCGCTTCACTCGTTCTCCAGTTGGGGTGGCTAACCGTTCGGATCGACCACGATGAGTTCACCGACGCGCTCAGCGAGCTGCACCCGTGCCTCGGCGGGAAGCCCGACGTCGGTGATGAGGATGTCCGCCTCGTCGAGCGGGGTGATGGTGGCGATGCCGACCATCTCCCACTTGGTGTGGTCGGCGAGCACGACCAGCCTGCGGGCGGCGGAGACCATCAGGCGGTTGGTGCCGGCCTCCATGAGGTTCGGCGTGGTGAAACCGGTGCGCGGGCTCATGCCGTGCACACCGAGGAACAGCACGTCGACGTTGAGGGAGCCGATCGCCGCCTCGGCGACCGGGCCGGCGAGGGCGTCGGACGGGGTGCGGATACCGCCGGTGAGCACGACCGTCTGGTCGGGCCTGCCGGCGTGGTACAGGGTGTCGGCGACCGGGATCGAGTTCGTGACGATGGTCAGTCCCGGGACATCGACCAGGTGCGCGGCGAGCGCCGCCGTGGTGGTGCCGGCGGACAGCGCCACCGCCGTGTGGGGTTCGATGAGCTTGGCGGCCCGCTCGACGATCGCGGCCTTCTCGTTGCGCTGACGCACCGACTTGGCGTCGAAGCCGGGCTCCTCGGTGGATCCGGGGCCGGCGATGGTGGCACCGCCGTGCACCTTGTCGACCAGGCCGCGGTCGGCCAGTGCCTCGAGGTCGCGGCGGATGGTCATGTCGGATACGCCGAACTGGCGCACCAACTGGCTCACCCGAACGCCACCGTGCCGGCGCACCAGATCCAGAATGGCCGTTTGACGTTGCTGTGCGAGCATCACGCCGTTCCCTTCGCAGGCGCAGCGGCTGGCGCGGCTGCGCGGATGGCAAATCCCATCGCAGATTCCAACGCAGACGTTACGTCGCCAGGGACGGTGTGCACCCCGGCGGCCCGGCCGAAACTGACGGCCGGGTGGACACCCCCTTGAAGGGCGGCAAGGTGCGCTCGCATGCGCTACAGCTTCGAACCTAGCCGACCAGAAGTCAACAAACTCGAACAGAGAACTGTGCGAACGATGTTCAGAAGGGTGTGGTTCCTACCGTGGTCAAACGTTGGGTGGCCCGGGACAACGCCACGTAGAGCGTCCTGAACCCGGTCTTCGCCTCGTCCCTGATCTGCGCCGGCTCGACCACCAGGACCGCGTCGTACTCCATGCCCTTCGAGTCCAGCGCACCCACCGTCTGCAGCCGCTCGTCCAACCCCGCGACCCACTTGGCGACCTCGTCGCGGCGGGCCGTCGGCGTGATCACCCCGACCGTGCCCTCGACCTGGTCCAGGAGCGTCTGGGCGGCCGCCCTGGTCGCCGCCTCCAGCTCCGGTGCCGTCACGGTCGTCAGTACGGGCTTCTCGTTCGAGGAGCGCACTGCCGTCGGCAGCTCGATGTCCGGCTGCGCCTTGCGGATGACCCGCGCCGCCACCTCGAAGATCTCCGCCGAGTTGCGGTAGTTCGTGGTCAGCGTGAACGCCGACCGGCGCCGGGTGCCGATCGCGCCGTCCATCGCACGCTCCGCCTCCGCCGCGTCGTCCCACGCCGCCTGCGCCGGGTCGCCGACGATCGTCCACGTCGCGTTCGGCCCGCGCCGGCCGATCATCCGCCACTGCATCGGCGACACGTCCTGCGACTCGTCGACGATGATGTGCGCGTAGTCGCGGTAGTCCGCCGGACGCTCCACCGCCTGCGCCCGCGCCGCCGCCATCCGGTCCGCGTACGTGGTGACCTCCCGGACCCCCTCCGCGACATGGAACGGATCCCGCGCCACCCGCTTGCGCACCGGCGGATCGCCGAGCAGCTCCTGCAGCTCGTCCAGCAGCGCCACGTCCTCCACCGACGGGTCGTCAGGCCGGATCGACCCGGCGAGGACAGCGATCTCCCGGTTGCTCAACACCCCGTTCGCCCACCGCGACAACCGGTGACGGTCCGTGAGCCAGCCGAGCACCTCCGCCGGCCGCAGCACCGGCCACCAGCCCCGCATGAACGTTACGAACTCGGGCCGCTCCGCGATGTCCGGCGCGAACTCCTCCCGCTTCTGCTGCCGGCCCGACGGCAGCAGCTCCACGCTCTGCCGCCACAACGCGTCGAGCACGTGCCCGGCCGCCTTCGCCCGCGCGGCGTTGCGGCGCACCCCCAGGTTCAGCACCGTGCGACGCAGCTCGTCGAGCGCCGGACGCTCCAGGACCAGCAGCTCCCCGCGGTACAACAGCCGAATCCGATCGGGCGAGTCCGGCACCGGGCCGCGGGCGGCACGGCTCAGCACCCGCTGCATGCGCAGCGAACCCTTGATCGCGGCCACCTCCGGCGGCTCGTGCCGGGTGCCCTGGACCCCCTCGAGCAGCTGCCCCAGCGACCGCAGCGACGCGGTGTCCTCACCGAGCGACGGCAGCACCCGCGACACGTACCCGACGAACACGTCCGACGGGCCGACGACGAGCACCCCGCCCGACTCGTACCGGTTACGGTCCGCATACAGCAGGTACGCGGCGCGGTGCAGGGCGACCGCCGTCTTGCCCGTGCCGGGCCCGCCACGGACGATCGTCACACCCAGGCTGGGGGAGCGGATCGCGTCGTCCTGCTCCCGCTGGATCGTCGCGACGATGTCCTTCATGCCGGTGCCCGTCGCGCGCGACAGGTTCGCCAGCAGCGCCCCGTCGCCGATCACCGCCATGTCGCTCGGCGCCGCCTCCGGATCCAGCAGGTCGTCCTCGATGCTGACGACCTTCTCATTGCTGCTGCGGATGCTGCGCCGCCGCACGACCCCCATCCGGTCGGCGGGGGTGGCCCGGTAGAACGGCGCCGCCGCGGGTGCCCGCCAGTCGACCACGAGCGACTCGTACGTCTCGTCGCGCAGCCCCAACCGGCCGATGTAACGCACCTCACCGCCGGGCACGACCGGGTCCGCGGACGCGGCGTCCTTGCCGTCGCCGGACCGGCCGTCCGGGCCGAGGTCCAGGCGGCCGAAGACGAGACCGTCGTGCTCGCTCTCCAGGGCGCGGCGGCGCTTCGCGGCGTGATACACCATCGCGTCGCGCTCCACCAGCGCGCCGAAGTTGCCGACCCTGGCGAGGCTGTAACCCTCGCGCTCGACCTCGGCCGCACTGATCCGCAGCTGGTCGAGGCGGGTGTAGACCCGGTCAAGGTAAGCCTGCTCGGCGGCGATCTCCGACTCGCGAACCGCGTCGTTCAACGCCCCACCCCTATGCACCGGGTTAAAAACAACCCTACGAGCCTACTGCGCCGCCGCTCCGGCGGAGCGGTCGCGGGGGCTGCTTGGGGGGCTTCTCGCGCTTTACGGGGCGGTGGCGGGGGTCTTCTCGGCTTCCTCGCGCAGGGCCCGGGCCTCCGCGGCTGCCTTGCGGCGCAGGTACCACGTCGTGGCGAGACCGGCGACGACCGCGACCGCGAGCGCGATCCAGGAGAAGTCCTTCAGCCACTTCTCCGCCACCCGGCCCACCGAGTAGATCGCGAACACCGTGCCGAACGCCCAGGTCAGACCACCCAGCGCATTGGCGACGAGAAACTTGCCATACGGCACCCGCAGCGCACCGGCCAGCGGACCGGCGAGGATGCGCAGCAGCGCGATGAACCGGCCGAAGAACACCGCCCACACGCCCCACCGCTGGAACGCCCGCTCGGCCTTCGCCAGGTGCGTGGGCCCGAAATGCTTCGGGAACCGCCGGCCGACCCGCTCGAGCAGGTGCCGCCCGCCCCGCCGGCCGATGAAGTAGCCGATCGAGTCACCGATGATCGCCCCCGCCGACGCCGACCCGGCCACCATCCACGGGTCGATCTTCGTCGTGACGGACAGCAACGACGCCGTGACGAGCGTGATCTCGCCCGGCACCGGGATCCCCATGCTCTCGATCCCGATCACGCCGCCGACCAGCAGGTAGACCCAGATCGGCGACAGCGTCGCCATCCATGTCTCGATGTGATGCACAGTCGCCTCCCCGCGGTCGCCCCGCTGGCTATTGTCGCGCCTTCGTGCTGTGCGTTCGCTGTGGCTCCACCTTTGCCGCGGCCTCCACCTTCTCATACGGTGGCGACCGTGACATGGATGGTGTACGGCGCCAACGGTTACAGTGGGTCACTACTTGCCCGGCTCGCGGCCGCCCGCGGCGAGCGCCCCGTGCTTGCCGGCCGCTCCACCGCCGTGGCCGGCATCGCGGAGCCGCTCGGCCTGCCGCACCGGTCGTTCCCGCTCACCGCACCCGACCTGTCCGGCGTCAGCGCGGTCGTCAACTGCGCCGGCCCGTTCGCCGCCACCGCCCGCCCCCTCGTCGAGGCCTGCCTCGCCGCCGGCGTGCACTACCTCGACATCACCGGCGAGCTCGACGTCTTCGACTGGATGCTCGCCCAGTCACCCCGCGCCGCGGCCGCCGGCGTGGTCCTGCTCACGGGCGCCGGCTTCGACGTCGTCCCCACCGACTGCCTCGCCGCGATGCTCACCGCCGCCATGCCCGGCGCCGTGCGGCTGGAGCTCGCCTTCGACGCCCCGGGCGGCCTCAGCCGCGGCACCGCCCGCACCAGCCTCGCCGAGGCCGCGTCCGGCGCCCGCCGCCGGGTGGACGGCCGCCTCGTCGAGACCCCGTTCGGCACCCCCTCCCGCACCGTCCCCTTCCCGTCAGGCCCACGCCCCGTCGGCGCCACCCGCTGGGGCGACCTCGTGACCGCCTACCACTCGACCGGCGTGCCCGACATCACCGTGTACATGCGGCTGCCCCGCAACGCCGCGTCGCCGCTCGTGCGGCTGCTCCGGCTCGCCCCGCTGCGCGCGGTCGCCCGAGCCCTGATCCCCGCCGGCGGCCCCTCCGAGACCCGCCGCGCGACAACCGGCTGCGAGGTCTGGGGCGAAGTGACAGACGCGTCCGGCGCCACCCTCACCGCGACCTTGACCGGCCCCAACGCCTACGCCCTGACCGCCGACGCCTCCCTCCGCGCCGTCCAGGCGGTCCTCGCCGGCGGCATCCCCCCAGGCACACACACCCCGGCGACCGCACTGGGCCCTGCCTTCGTACAAACCCTGGACGGCGTGGCCGTCACCCCACCCCACTGACCCACTGACCGGCCCTGTGACGGCGGGGGTACTGTGGGTGCTGCGCCGACAAGAAATTTGTTCGGCTGTGCTACGGTCGGATGAGCCGGTCGCGCCGCCGGGGTCGAACTCCAGGCACTCCTCGGAGCGGACCTCGCGTCAACGCCGGTCGCCTTCGCCGTCGACGTGGCCTTTGCTGCAGCGCCGCTCGCCCCCGCGCACGGGCCCGCGGCACCGGGGCGTCGCACCATCGGGGTGTCGCAGCACCGGGGTGTCGCACGGGCTCGTGCGCATCGCTGTCGCGGTGCACGGGGCTTCGGCGGTGGATGGGTCGGCCGTGGGCGGTGAAGGCCACGTCGACGTCGACGGCGACCGGCGTTACATGGGTCCGCGTCGCTGCGGTGTACGGGTCGCTGCGGCGGCGGTGCGTGGTCGGCTGCGGCGGTGCATGGGTCCGCGTCGCTTGCGACGGCGTCCGGGTCGGCGTCGCTGCGGCGGTGCACGCGTCCGCGCAGCTGCTGCTGCGCCATCGATGTGCCTTGCCCGCGCCGTCGTTGTGCGCCGCTGCCGCGCCATCGATGTGCTTTGCCGGCGCCGTCGTTGAGCCTTGCCTGTGCCGCCGGGCCGCCGTCGCGCTGCCTCCGGGTCGGTCGTCAAACCGCCGTCGCGCTGGTCTCGTGGTCGCCGGTGCCGGTCTCGGTGGCCGTGGGAGGGGACGGCGGGGGCTCGGTGGCTGCGGGAGGGGACGGCGGGGGCTCGGCGGGTGCGGGAGTGGACGGTAGAGGGGCGGAGGTCGTCTTCGCGGCGGGTGTGGTTGCGGTCGGCGCGGGGGCGGCCGGCTCCGCGGCCGTGGTCGTGCCGCTCGTGACGTCGACGGTTGTGGCAGGCGTGACCTTGACGGCCGTCACCGCTGAGGTTGCGACAGCCGTGACCTCGACGGTCTTGCGCGCTGTGGGTGCGGTGGGCGTGACCTTGACGGGTTTGCGGGCCGAGGGTGCGGTGGGCGTGGCCGCGGCGGTCTTGCGGGCAGAAGTTGCGGCAGGTGTGACCTTGACGGTCTTGGGGGCCGGGGTCGGGGTGGGTGTGACCTTGACGGTCTTGCGGGCAGAAGTTGCAGTAGGCGTGACCTTGACGGTGCTGCGCGCCGGGGTTGCGGTGGGTGTGACCTTGACGGTTGTGTGCGTGGGGTTTGCGGTTGGTGGGAGCTTGACGGGCTTGGGGGGTGGGGTTGCGGCACGGGGGCGGTGGCGGGCCATGCGGATGGTGTTCGCGGCGCGGCGGATCACGTCGGCGATGGCGTCGGTGACGGCGTCGGGGCGTTCGATGGGCAGCATGTGGCCGGCGTCGTCGCAGGTGATCAGCTCGGCGTCGGGGAGTTCGCGCGTGATCGTCTCGGCGCAGGCGGGGGGTGTCAGCCGGTCCAGGGTGCCGACCAGGACCGCGACCGGCAGGCCGCGCATCGCGGCCAGGGTCTCCACGCGGTGGTGGAGGTCGACCGAGGGGCGGAAGCCGCCGATCGCGCACAGGGGGGCGTTGCCGACCATCGAGGCGGTCAGGGCCACCCAGGACGTGTCGACGCGGTCGCCGAAGACGAGCCAGCGGACGCCGGGGGACAGCAGGGGCATCAGGCGGCGGTGGGGGCGCCAGGCGCCGGAGCGGGCGAGCAGGCCGGCGCCCTGGATCTCGAGGATCCGCATGACGCGGGCGAGGCGGGGGCTCAGGCCGTAGCTGGTGCGGGACGAGCCCTCCGCGGACGTCGAGATGAGGACCACGCCGACGACGCGGGCGGCGAAGGCCTTGGCGTGGCGTTGGGCGTACTCCATGATCGCCATGCCGCCGAGGGAGTGGCCGACGAGGACGACGGGGCCTTCGGGCACCAGCTGGGTCACGACCTCGGCCAGGTCGTCGCCGAGCTGTTCGAGGGTCGCGTCGGTGCCGGAGGTCGCGGAGGAGCGGCCGTGGCCGCGCAGGTCGAAGGCGAGCAGCTGGACGGGCCTCGTCGTGAACGTGGCGAGGCGGGCCGGGAGATCGGCGATCTGCTGCCGCCAGAGGCGGTTGTCGAGCGTCCAGCCGTGCAGGAGGACCACCGTGACCGGGGTCCGTGCCGCACCGTGCGCCGCCGGAGCGGGGTCAGGCGTGTGCAGCACGCTGTGCAGGCGGGCGCCGTCCGGGAGCCTCACACTGGGGGATGAGACGACGGTACCCATGAACCATTGTTACCCGGAAGTACGTCGAACTACCCCGGCGATCTTCGGGAGCATTTCAGGAGTGATGGAGTGACACGGCCGCCGCCCGGGACCCGGGCGGCGGCCGTGTGGAAGAGCTGTGCGGAGGAAGCGATCAGGCGGCTTCGAACACGCCCGCGTCGACGAGGCGCTGCTCGGTCGCGTCCCAGCCGTGGCCGGGGTGGGCGGTGTTGAGGGCCTGCAGCTCGACGCGCACCTTGGTCGCGTGGCCGGCGCCGGCCAGCACGCGGATCTCCTCGATGAACGCGTCGGACGAGGTCGCCAGGCGGTTGGTCTTGCCGTTGGTCAGGTTGCGCACGTAGACGTGCTTGCCGCCGTTGAGCGGGATGAGGTACTTGAACTCACCCAGCACGCTCAGCGCACCGGCTGCGCCCTGGCCTGCGCGGACTGAGGCCCGCGCGGTCTTTGAGGTGTTGGTCGCCACGGCGGGAACTCCTTGTCGAGGCTGTAACTACGGAAGGTCGTGCTGTACTACCCAAGGGGCCGCGAACCGCGAAGATCGCAGACTGCTGCCCAGGAAGACAGCAAAACTGTAACACCCGCCGGGTCCGGCCCAAAAAAGTGAGTTACCTGGTGGAGGCTCCACCCGTTGGACATTTCGTAGGACCCGAGTTGCCGATTCTCTGGCGCACCGAGAGCATCATCGTCATCATGAGTCCCACAAGCACATAGCTACAGGGCAGACCGTGCCGGGTTCGAGGTCGTAGGGGAAGACGCACCTCGGTCTCCGGGAGGTTGTACGTGCCCACGCGTGGCGTCATATATGTCCACTCGTCACCGCTCGCCGTGTCGTCACACGTCGAGTGGGCGATCGCACGCGTCCTCGGAGCGCCGGTCAGACTCGAGTGGACGCCGCAGCCTGTCGAGCCGTCGGCTCGCCGGGCGCAGTGCTCTTGGTCCGGCATGTCCGGCACCGGGGGCGAGCTGGCGGCTGCCCTGCGGCAGTGGCCCATGATCCGTTTCGAGGTGACGGAGGAGCCGAGCAACGGCGTCGACGGCGAGCGGTTCATGCACGTGCCGGGGCGCGGGCTGTTCCACGGCTCCACGAGTGCCAACGGCGACATCGTCCTGTCCGAGGACCGCCTCCGCAGCCTGATCGCGACGTCTCGGGGGTACGAGACGCTCGCCCACGCCATGGAGAAGGCCCTCGGCGGCCCGTGGGACGCGGAGCTGGAGCCCTACCGGCACGCGGCCGACGGCGTCCCCATGACGCTGCTCACCCGCGTCGGCTGATCGAGGCCCGGCGCGCTGAGCGAACCACGGCGCGCTGAGCGAACCACGGCGCGCCGAGCGAACCACGGCGCGCCGAGCGAACCACGGCGCGCCGAGCGGCGGCGACCTGAGCGACGCGGCGAGCGGCGAGCCGAGAGCGGCGAGCCGAGACGGGACCCGGGTGATCTGAAGAACAACCCGGGTCGGGTGAAGATGCAGACAGCGTGAGTTGCACGTGCATGGTTGAGTGGCACGGTGCCGCGTCTGGAATCCATGTCCCGCCTGCTCGTGCCCGTGACGGCCGTCGCCGTCCTAGTGAGCGGGTGCTCCGACGGGAAACCGGGCTCGCCGGCGCCGTCCGCCACGGCGCAGGACTCGGCGGTCAAGCCCGGCGGCGACCCGGCGAAGCAGGCCGCGGACCTGGTGGCCAAGCTGTCCGACGAGGAGCTGGTCGGGCAGCTGCTGATGCCGTACGCGTACGGCAACAACGCCGACAAGGTGTCGTCCGGCTCGGTGTCGGCCAACAAGGCGTACGCGGGCGCCGCGACCCCGGCGGAGATCGTCAAGAAGTACCACCTCGGCGGGATCATCCTGGTGTCCAGCAGCGCCGACGACCCGACCGCCGGCACCAACAAGACCACCAACGTCGAGTCGCCGGCGCAGGTCACGAAGCTCACCGCCGGCCTGCAGGCCGCCGCGCTCAGCCTGCCCGCGAAGATCCCGCTGCTCATCGGCACGGATCAGGAGTACGGCCAGGTCACCCGCATCCGCGAGGGCATGGTGCAGCTGCCCAGCGCCCTCGCCCTCGGCGCGGGCGGCGACCCGGCGCTGACGGAGGCCGCGTGGAAGGCCGCGGGCACCGAGCTCGCCGCCATCGGGATCAACCTCGACTTCGCCCCCGACGCCGACGTGCTCGGCACGCAGCCGGGCGGGGTGATCGGGTCCAGGTCGTTCGGCAGCGACCCGAAGCTCGTCGCCGCCCAGGTGTCCGCCGCGGTCAAGGGCCTGCAGGCGGCGGGTGTCGCCGCGACGGTGAAGCACTTCCCGGGGCACGGCCACACCACCGTCGACAGTCACAGCAGCCTGCCCGTCCTCGGCCAGAGCGCCGGGGCGCTGGAGTCCGGTGACCTGCCGCCGTTCGTGGCCGCGGCGCAGGCCGACGTCGGGCTCGTCATGTCGGGACACCTGGACGTCAAGTCGGTGGATCCGGGTGTACCGGCGTCCTTCTCCAGCAAGGTGCTCATCGACCTGCTGCGGACGAGACTCGGCTACACCGGGGTCGTGGTCACCGATGCGCTGAACATGGAGCCCGCTGAGCAGTGGGGGCCGGGCGAGGCCGCGGTACGGGCCGTCCTGGCCGGCAACGACATCCTGCTGATGCCGCCGAAGCTGACGGAGGCGTACAAGGGCCTCCTCGACGCGGTGCGCTCCGGCCGGATCACGAAGCAGCGCCTCACCGAGGCCGCGACCCGCA
Source organism: Dactylosporangium sp. NPDC050588 (assembly GCF_040654975.1). NCBI lineage: Bacteria > Bacillati > Actinomycetota > Actinomycetes > Micromonosporales > Micromonosporaceae > Dactylosporangium > Dactylosporangium sp. NPDC050588. Next base: position 32,899 of record NZ_JBFAJA010000004.1, read on the forward strand.
TCCTGACGCTCAAGTTCCGGCTCGCCGCGGTGCCGCGCCCCGAGGCGTCCGTCGTCGACGGCGACGCCGGCAAGGCGGCGGCCCGGGCGAGCGCCGCCGCGGCCGTCACGGTCCTGCGCGGCCCCTGTACGGGTGCGCTCGTCACCGGACCGGTCCGGGTCACCAGCGCCGGCAGCGAGACGGCCCGCGGCTGGCTGGAGGCGGCGCTGACCGCGGCGGGCGCGACCGTGGTGAAGCAGGGCGGCTCGGAGGTCCGGCTGCTCGGGTACGGCAAGGGCACCTCCGACCTGTCCTCGTCGGCGGCGGTGACGGTGGCGGTGGACACCCCGTACGTGCTGCGCTCGGCGAAGGGGACCCTGGTCGCGACCTACTCCTCGACGCAGGCGTCGATGCTGGCCCTCGCCGACGTCCTGGTCGGCAAGGCGAAGGCCCCGGGCCGCTCCCCGGTGCCGGTGCAGGGCCTGCCGGCAAGCGCCTGCAGCTGACGGGGTGCCGGTGCAGGGTCTGCCGGTGAGCGTCTGCAGCTGACGCGAACCGGCCACTGGCGCCGGTTGGCCCGCGCCCGCTCGCACCCTCCCCGACATAACCGAAATTTCGGATATGTTCGCGCAGCGGACATATCCGGGGAGAGCCGTCGGTGTGCGCGATGCGGCTCCTGTACGGGCGAAGCCGGAGAACTTCGCGCGGCGGACAAGCCCGGGGAAGCTGTGGTGCGCACGATGCGGCGCCCGTGTGCGCGGAGCCGGGAACTTCGCACAGCAGACATGCCCGGGAAGCCGTGGTACGCGCGATGCGTCCGGATGCGCGAAGCCGGGAACTCCTCGCAGCGGACATGTCCGGGCTGCCGTAGTACGCGCGGTGCGTCCGGATGCGCGGAGCCGGGAACTCCTCGCAGCGGACACGTCCCGGGAGCCGTGGCACGCGCGATGCGTCCGAATGCGCGGAGCCGGGAACTCCTCGCAGCGGACACGTCCCGGGAGCCGTGGCACGCGCGATGCGTCCGGATGCGCGGAGCCGGGAGACGAGAAAGGACCGGAGGCCCGCTGGCCCCCGGTCCGATCAGGCGAAACTTCAGGCGCGGGCGAAGACCAGCGCCGCGTTGTGGCCGCCGAAGCCGAATGAGTTGTTCAGCGCCGCCGGGATGTCCAGGTGGCGGGCCTTGTGCGCGGCCACCTCCAGGTCGAGGCCCTCGTCGGGGTCGTCGAGGTTGATGGTCGGCGGGACCACCCCGTGGTAGATCGCGAGGATCGTCGCGATCGACTCGACCGCGCCGGCCGCGCCGAGCAGGTGCCCGGTCATCGACTTGGTGGACGTGAGCAGCGGGTGGTCGCCGAGCGCCCGGTGCAGCGCCTTGATCTCCGCCAGGTCGCCGACGGGCGTCGAGGTGGCGTGCGCGTTGACGTGGACGACGTCGGACTTGGCGATCCCGGCGTCGCGGAGCGCGAAGTCGATGGCGCGGACGGCACCGTCGCCCTCGGGGTGCGGCTGGACGATGTCGTAGCCGTCGGAGGTGAGGCCCGAGCCGGCGAGCCGGGCGTAGATGCGGGCGCCGCGGGCGCGGGCGTGGTCGGCGCGCTCCAGGACGATGACGCCGGCGCCCTCGCCGAGCACGAACCCGTCGCGGCCCTTGTCCCACGGGCGGGACGCGCGCTCGGGCTCGTCGTTGCGGATCGACATGGCGCGCATCGAGGCGAACCCGGCCATCGGCAGCGGGTGGATCACGGCCTCGGTGCCGCCGGCGACCACGACGTCGGCGCGGCCGAGGCGGATCAGGTCCAGGCCGTGCGCGATGGCCTCGGCGCCGGTGGCGCAGGCGCTGGCGACGCAGTGCACGCCGGCCTGCGCGCCGAGCTCCAGGCCGACCCAGGCGGCGGGGCCGTTGGGCATGAGCATCGGGACGGTGTGCGGCGACACCTTGCGCGGCCCGCTGGCCTCCAGGATGTCGTCCTGGGCGAGCAGGGTCTGCGCGCCGCCGATGCCGGAGCCGACGCTGACGGCGAGCCGCAGCTTGTCGACCTCGGGGGCGCCGGCGTCGGCCCACGCCTCGCGGGCGGCGATGATCGCGGTCATCTCGGACCGGTCCAGGCGGCGGGCCTGCACCCGGTCGATGACCGTGCTGGGCTCCACGGCCAGCTGCGCGGCGATCCGCACGGTCAGCTGCGCGGCCCAGTCCTCGGTCAGCGCCGACACGCCCGACTTCCCGGCGAGCATGGCGTCCCAGGTGGATGCGACATCCCCGCCCAGGGGCGTGGTGGCCCCGAGTCCGGTGACGACGACCTCAACACTCACAGCACTACACCTCTCTGGCTGACCCACATGAGGGCTGACCTTCTTGACGCGGTCTCGGGCAGGTCCGGGGTGACCGTCCACGACCCGAGACCGCGGCAACGGCTCTCAGGCCTGCGACTTCACGATGTACGACACGGCGTCACCGACGGTCTTGAGGTTCGGCACCTCGTCATCCGGGATCTTCACGCCGAACTTCTCCTCCGCCGCCACCACGACCTCGACCATCGACAGCGAGTCGACGTCCAGGTCGTCGGTGAACGACTTGTCCTCGGCGACGTCGTCGGGGTTGACCCCGGCGACCTCTTCGAGGATTTCGGCGAGACCGCCGGCGATCTCTTCACGGGTGGACATAGAGCTTTCCTTCCTTGGGTTGACGCAGCACCGACCTGAAGTCGAACGCTGGCGAAACAAAAGCTGGCGTGCCTCAGGGGCAGCGGACGACCTGGCCCGCGTACGTCAGGCCGCCGCCGAAGCCGAACAGCAGCACCGGCGCGCCGGAGGGTACCTCACGCCGTTCGATGGCTTTCGACAGCGCGAGGGGGATGCTCGCCGCCGACGTGTTGCCGGACTCGACGAGGTCCTTGAGGATGATCGCGTTGGGCAGGTCGAGCCGCTTGACGATGCCGTCGATGATCCGGGTGTTGGCCTGGTGCGCGACGAACGCGGCGATGTCCTTGCCCTGCACACCCGCCCGGTCGAGGGCGGCCTGCGCAAACGGGGCGATGGCCGTGGTGGCCCACCGGAAGACCGACTGGCCCTCCTGCTTGATGTAGGGGCGCCAGCCCTCGATCTTCAGCACGTCGCCCTTCTCGGGCGCGGAGCCCCACACGACCGGTCCGACGCCGGTCGGCTCGTCGCCGTAGGTGGCGGTGACGACCGCGGCGCCGGCGCCGTCGCCGAAGAGCACGGCGGTCGTGCGGTCGGTCCAGTCGACGACGTCGGAGAGCTTCTCCGCGCCGATGACGAGGGTGTTGCGGCTGGCCCCGGCGCGGATCGCGTGGTCGGCGCTCGCGAGGCCGTAGCAGAAGCCCGAGCAGGCGGTGTTCAGGTCGTACGCGGCGGGCGCCAGGATGCCGAGCTTCGCCGCGACCCGGGTCGCCACGTTGGGGCAGCGGTCGACCGAGCTGCAGGTCGCGACGATCACCTGGTCGATGTCGGCGGCGGTGAGCCCGGACGCGGCGAGGGCCTTCCCGGCGGCGGCGGTCGCCATGTCGGCGACGGTCTCCGCGCCGGCGACGCGGCGCTCGGCGATGCCGACCCGGTCGCGGATCCACGCGTCGTTGGTCTCGATCACCTTGGACAGGTCGTCGTTGGTGACCACCTGCGACGGCTGGTAGTGCCCGAACGCGAGGATCTTCGACCCGGTCGGCTGGTTCATAGCTTGTCTCCAATGCGAGCGAGCGGCTGGCCGGGCGCGACCGGGTCATCGAGGGTGACGAGCCATTCGGCGAGCACACCGGCGCCGTGGGTGGTGACGTCGACCGGGCCCTGCGGGGTCTGCACCGTGCCGATGCGCTGCCCGCCGCCGACCTCGGCGCCCTCGGCCAGGTCCTCGGCGGGGGTGAACGTGCCTGCCGCCGTCGCCAGGACCACGTTGCCCTGCGGGTGCGGCTCGAGGACCGGCGCGCTGCCGTGGCGGGTGATCACGTCACGGGCGGCGGTCAGGTCGTCGGGCGTGTGGACGGTGACGATCTCGATGCCCTTGATGGTCCGTTTGACGAGCCCGGCGAGGGTGCCGGCGGGGGCCAGCTCGATCACGGCGGTGACGCCGAGGTCGGCGAGGGCGGTCATGCACAGGTCCCAGCGCACCGGCGCGGTCACCTGCTTGACGAGCCGCTGCAGCATGCTCGGGCCGTGCTCGACGACGGCGCCGTCCCGGTTGGACAGCAGCAGCTTCGCCGGGGCGGCGGTGGGGACGCCGGCCGCGATCGCGGCGAGGGCCTCCTCGGCCGGTGCCATGTAGGGGGTGTGGAACGCGCCGGCGACCTGCAGCGTGATGATCCGCGTGCGGGCGGGCGGCGCGGCGGCGAGCTTCTCCAGGCCGGCGAGGGAACCGGCGGCGACGACCTGGCCGGCGCCGTTGCGGTTGGCCGGGTAGAGGCCGGCCGCCTCGATGGCGGCGATGACCTCGTCGGGGTCGCCGCCGAGGACCGCGCTCATGCCGGTCGGCTCCAGCGCGCACGCGGCGGCCATCTCCCGGCCGCGGACGGCGGCGAGGGTGACGGCGGCCTCGGGGCTGAGCACCCCGGCCAGCGACGCGGCGGCGAGCTCGCCGACGCTGTGCCCGGCGACGATCGTGGTGTCGTACATCGGCAGCTGCTCCGCGGCGAGCAGTGCCGCGGCGACGAGCAGGGGCTGGGTCTTCGCGGTGTCCTTGATCTCGTCCGCGTCGGCCTCCGTGCCGAGGTGGACCAGGTCGACGCCCGCGAGGACGGACCACCAGCGCAGGCGGGCCTCGGCGCCGGGCAGCGCGAGCCACGGTGTCAGGAAGCCGGGTTTCTGGGAGCCTTGCCCTGGGGCGAGTACGGCGAGCACGTCTATGACTTTTCCGGATTTCCGTCAATCGCGCGGGTAGCGCGACGCACCAAAGTGAACCAGGTCGTTTGTAGGAACCCTACAAGAGTTTGCGTGGTGTTGCCCCAACAGATCCACGCCGTCACCCACCGCAACGCTCTGTTCACCTGTCCTGCGACGTGCGTCACGTGGCGCTGCGACGTGCGTCACGCGACTGCGTCACAGCTGCCGGGTACATCACTGGGACGGCGGATTCGAGGGTGCGGGTGCGAACGGATCCAGTCTGCCGATCGTCAGCGCGATCCGCAGGGCGAACGCGTCACGTGGCACCAGCGGGACGAACCCGGTGACCTCGCCGATGCGGCGCAGCCGGTACCGGACCGTGTTCGGGTGCACGAACAGCCCGCGCGCGGCGCTTTCGAGGACGCCGCCGCCGGCGTAGAACGCGTCCAGGGTCTCCAGCAGCTCGCCGCCGGCCCGCACGAGCGCGCCGTAGATGTCCTGCCGCAGGATCCGCCGCGCCTCCGCGTCGCCGGCGAGGGCCCGCTCCGGCAGCAGGTCCGCGGCGGCGACGGGGCGGGGCGCGGCCGGCCACGCGGGCGCGGCCCGGAACCCCGCCAGGGCGGCCCTGGCCGACTCGGTCGCCTCGTCCAGCGACGGCACCGCCGGCCCCACCACGACCGGCCCTTCGCCGAACCCGACGAGGAGCCGCTCGGTCGCCGCGATCGGGTCGGGCGCGCCGCCGAGGACCACGACGAGGCGGTCGCCGTGCACGCCGCCGAGGATCTCGACCCCGATGCGGCGGGCCGCCCGGTAGACGGTGTGCAGCACCGCGGTCGCCTCCCCGCCGGGGGACCGGCCGACCGCGACCGCGACCGGCGGCGCGTCCGCCCAGCCGAGTGCCGCCGCCCGGCTGGCGAGGACGTCGGAGGAGTCGCCGCGCAGCAGCGCGTCGACGAGCAGCGCCTGCAGCCGCGCGTCCCAGGCGCCGCGGGTCTCCGCCGCCCGCGCGTACACCCGGGCGGCGCCGAACGCGACCTCCCGGCTGTAGTGCAGCACCGCCTCGCGGATCCCGGCCTCCTCACCCTCGGCGGCCAGGAGCGGCAGCTGCTCCTCGACGACCTCGATCGTGACCCGGATCAGCTGGACGGTCTGGCCGAGGTTGATCGAGCGGGCCAGGGCACGCGGGGCGGCGTCGAAGAACTCGTCGGAGCTGTCGGGCGGCAGCGGCGCGCCCTCCTGCCGGTTGCGCAGCCAGTCGACCAGGGACCGGACGCCGGCCTGCGCGACCAGCATCACCCACGCCCGCTGGTCGGCGGGGAGGTCGCGGAACCAGGGCAGCGTCTCGTCCATCCGCGCCACGCTCGCGGTCGCGAGGGCGCCGGCGGCCCGCTCGATCGAGCGCACGCTCGCCTCGAGGCTTCGGCGGGTGTCACGCCCCGCCGGCGGCTCCTGGTTCGTCACCCGCACAGCTTTTCATCGTCTGGCCGCCAACCAGAAGCCGCCGTAGATCCCGGCCTCCCGGGAGGTCTGCCGCAGGCCGTCCGGGCCGTCGATGAGGCGCCTGCCCCAGGCGGTCCTGCGGGCCGGGCTGAACGCGTCGACCATGTCCAGGTAGTGGTACTCGGCGCTGTTGCCGCTCCACGCCCAGCCGAGGTACCCGAGGTCGTGCTGCTGGCAGTACGCCATGATCGCGTCCTCGTCCGGGTCGCCGTACTGGTGCATCGAGGAGAACTCCCCGACGACGATCGGCAGCCGCTGCCGCACGAACGTGTCGAGGTAGCCGGAGACCTTGTCCGGGGTGTTGAACGGCCCGTACATGTGCACGTCGAAGACCGTGTTGTGCTCCGGGTCGGCGGCGAACACCTCCGCCGCGTGGTCGTACATGACGTGGAACGAGTCGTTGCCCCAGTTCGGCGCGTCGACCATGATCGCGTGCAGCAGGCCGGCGCCGCGCAGCCGCTCGATCGCCCGCTTCGTGTCGCCGATCCAGTCCATGTTCACCGCGTGGCCGGAGGGCTCGTTGGCGACGTTGATGATGACGTACGACTCCTGCCGCAGCAGCACCTTGCGCAGCGTCAGCCAGTAGTCGACGGCCTGGGCGATGGTCGCCGCGCCGGGCTCCGTGCCGTACCCCATCGTGTCGTGCACGTCGAGCACGCAGATCAGCCGGTTCGCCCGGCACTGCCCGATGATCCCGGCGACCTCGGCGGGGGTGGTCGCGGGGAACCCGGTGCCGCTGGACAGCGCGACCCGCACCGAGTTGGCCCCGGTCGCCTTGATGTCGGCGAACACCGACTTCGGCCCCTTGCCGAAGTAGTACCCGTGGTTCACCCCGCGCAGCACGAGCCGTTCCCCGTTCGCCTCGACGAGATGGCCGCGTTCGGCCTTGATGCCGCTGGCGCCGTAGGCGGGCTCCACCGAGACGTATGCGGCCCCGAGCAACGACAGCAGCAGGGCGAGGAACGCCGCTCTGATCAGCACGGCCCGGCGCTACCCGCCGATCTGCCCACGAAACGGGGGATCGACCGAGGTCCTTGTCGGCGGGTAACCTGGAGATCACGTAGCGTGGTCAAGATCGTGCGAGAGGCGGGCCGTGGAGTCCAAGCCGGCTGAGCTGGCCACCGAGATCGCCTTGGAGCAGCAGCACTTCGACCTCGCCCGCAAGCACCGCGAACGCGCCCGGGCGGAGCTCGGCGAGGTCCCCGACGCGGCCGCCAACGCGGGCGCCGGCCGCCGGCTCGCGGTCTTCCGCCGCAGCCGCAAGGAGGCGATCGCCCCACCGGAGGAGCAGGTCGCGTTCGGCCGGATCGACTGCCTGCCCGCCGACCCGCCCGGCCGCTCGGGCGTCGACGACACGTTCTACATCGGGCGCGAGACCGTCTTCGACGACCAGCGGCAGGTGCTCGTCGTCAACTGGCAGACCCCGATCGGCGCCCTGTACTACGAGTCGACCCACGAGGACCCGCGCGGCCTGCGGCGCAAGCGCACGTTCCACTGCGACGGCAACCGGATCCGCGACTTCGACGACGTCGTCTTCGCCCAGCTCGCGACGGCCGTCGCCGCCCTCGCGGAGGCGGGGCCCGACGACGCGCTGCTGGCCGAGCTCGACCGGGGCCGCACCGGCACGATGACGGACATCGTCGCCACCATCCAGGGCGCCCAGTCGCGGCTGATCCGCTCACCCCTGGACCAGCTGCTCGTCATCGAGGGCGGCCCGGGCACCGGCAAGACCGCCGTCGCGCTGCACCGCGTGTCGTGGCTGCTGTACAACCACCGCGACCGCCTGCGCCCCCAGGACGTGCTCGTCGTCGGCCCGCACCCCGCCTTCACCCGCTACATCCGCACCGTCCTGCCGAGCCTCGGCGACGCCGACGTGGTGCAGCTCGACATCGACCAGCTGGCGCCGCCCGTACAACGTGGACGCCCGGAGCCCGCGCAGACCCGGCGGATCAAGGGTGAGGCGAGGATGGCCCGGCTGCTCGCCCGGGCCCTGGAGAACCGGGTCGGCACCCCCGAGCCCGCGGAGCGGATGCTCTTCGACGGCACGTTCCTCACCCTCTCCGGCGTCGAGGTCGCCGCTGCTGTCGCGTCCGCGCGGCAGGCCGGGGGCCCGTACGCGCAACGCCGCCAGCGGCTCAGGGCGCAGCTCGCCGATCTCGTCCGCGCCCGCGGCGGCCCCACCGACCCGGAGCGCCTCGGCCCGGTCGAGAACCTCCTCGAGCGCCTCTGGCCCCTGCAGAGCGCCGCCGCGTTCCTGCGCGCCCTCCTCGGCTCCCGGGCCAGGCTCGCGGGCGCCGCCGGCGACGAGTTCACCGCCGACGAGGTGGCGCTGCTGCACCGCCGCGGCGCCGACAAGCTCTCCGAGCAGATCTGGAGCAACGCCGACCTGCCGCTGCTCGACGAGCTGGAGGATCTCCTCAACGGCGTGCAGCGGCGGTACCGCCACGTCGTCGTCGACGAGGCGCAGGACCTCTCCCCGATGCAGCTGCGCGCCGTCGCCCGCCGCTGCCCGACCGGCTCCCTCACCGTCGTCGGTGACCTCGCCCAGTCCACCGGCGCCTGGGCCCGCGACCACTGGGAGGAGGTCACCGAGCACCTGCCCGCGGTGCTGCCCCAGGTCGTCGTCGGGCTCCGGTACGGCTACCGGGTCCCGCGCCAGGTCTACGAGCTCGCCGCCGAGCTGCTACCGGTCGCCGCCCCCGACGTCGAGCCGACCCGCGCCGTCCGCGAAGGCCCCGCCGACCCGGGCATCCACGTCGTCGAGCCCGCCGAACGCGCGGCCCGCGCCGCCCTCGTCGCCAAGGACCACGCCCTCGGCGGCCGCTTCGTCGGCATCGTCTGCCCCGCCGCCTGCCGGTCCGAGCTCGAGTTCGCCCTGCACGCCAACGACCTGCAGTGGGGCCGCGCCGACCAGGGTGAGCTGGACCACCCGATCAACCTGGTCAGCCCCCAGGAGGCCAAGGGCCTCGAGTTCGACGCCGTCATCGTCGTCGAACCGGAGGAGATCGTCGCCGAGGACGACCGCGGCCACCGGCTGCTGTTCGTCGCCCTCACCCGCACGATCCGCTACCTCGACATCGTCTGCTCCGGTGACCCCCTCCCCGTCGAGCCCGGCCCCGACGTCACCGCCCGCATCCCCCGCCAGCGCGCCGTCGTCGAGCCCGACCCCGACCCGACCCTCGAATTGACCCAGCTGGACCGCCTCGCCGAGGACCTGGCCACCCTCATCGCCGGCAACACCCCCACGTCCATGTGGGACGAGGTCCTCCACCGCACCGCCGCCCTCCTCGACACCCGCGCCGACCGCCCCCGCCCCACCGGCCGCCACCGCCGCGACTGACCCGCCGGCCCGCCCGGTGCCGGTCCGGTGCCGGTCCGGTGTCAGTCCGGGGTGGGTTCGGTGCGCAGCTCGTGGGCGCCGTCGGGGCGGGTGACCTCGTAGTACAGGCGGCCCGGGACGGTGGTCAGGTAGCGCAGGCCGTGCGGCGGGTGGGGGGAGCCGCAGGGGGCGGCGGACGCGGCGGTCAGCGGGCCGAAGAGGCCGTCCGGGCCCAGGGCGCCGGTGGCGGTGCCGGTGCGCTCCTCCCAGTTCTCCTCCGCGGTGGCGCGGCCGTCGTACGTGGCGGTCAGCGTCCCCTCGTGGACCGAGACGGCGGAGAGGCGGACACCGCGGGCGTCCCAGTGGCCGGGGCGCGGGGCGAGGGCGACGCCCTGCCAGGCCCAGTCGACGCCGTCGGGGCTGGTGGCGTACCAGGTGGACATGCGGTCGGCGTGTTCGGGGGTCTCCAGGGGGTGGACGGAGGCCCAGAGGTGCCAGCGGAGGCCGTCGAAGTGCAGGACGGGGTCCTTGACGCCGATCTCGGCGGAGCCGGGCAGGACGGTCAGGGCGGGGGCGTCGCCGAGCTTCCCCGGCTCGTCGGCCTCCAGGAGGTCGACCCGCCAGTGCTTGGTGCCGGGGGTGGCGACGCTGACGTACAGGCGCCAGCGGCCCTCGGGGGTGACGACCAGGGCGGGGCGTTCCAGGGAGGCGCCGCCGAAGCGTTCCCTGGTCACCTCGGCGACCGTGGTGAAGTGCACGCCGTCCGACGAGCGGGCCACGACGTTCGCGTACCCGCGGCCCGAGCCGATCGGGCGGCGCAACCGGTACGCCAGGAACACCGACGAACCGAGCATGACCGCGCTCGGTCCGCCGGCCCAGTTGCCGGGCCCGCCGGCGGGTGGGGCGACGACGACGTCGGAACCTGTCAGGCGGGGCAGTGCGGGCAACGAAGGCTCCTAGCGGTAGTTGCTGGCGTGCTCGAGGCTCAGCCAGTCGGCGTACGACTCGCCGGAGACCTCCTGCAGCAGCTCGATCTCCTCGACGAACCGGGGCAGCAGCGCGGCACGCTGCTCGGCGGTGACCTTCGGCCGCCTGCCGTGCTGGCGGTGCAGGAGCGCGAGCAGCGGGGTGCTGAACGCCCGGCGCACCGGCACGGGGAACCGATGCCCGATCCTCCCACCGTTGCGCAGCAGGAGGCGCAGGCCGGCGTTGACCCGCGTGTCGGCGACGTACCGGCGCACGTTCTCCGGCGGGATCTGCGCCACGTGCCCGGTGCCGACGCCCAGGAACGCGCACACCCGGTCGACGGTGGCCGCGGGGTCGTCGCGGAGGTCCCTGTAGCGCAGCAGCAGGAGCCGCTCACGAGGGAAGAAGCGCAGCAGGTGGCGCAGCTGGCTGCCGTACCGGCCGAGGGCCGTGTAGTGCCAGAAGTCCGCCCAGCCGGCCGCCTTCCTGGTCTCCTCCAGCTCGACCGCCCGCAGGAAGTCCGCCTCGGACTCCAGGCCGGCGCCCCACAGGTGGGACCAGTTGGAGTGGGCGCGGTCGACCGGGTCGCGGAGCACCAGGACGAGCTTCGCGTCGGGGATCAGCTTCGCGATGCGTTCGTGCGCCGCCAGGTCGTACAGGTAGAACGGCGTCGCCTCGCCCCGCAGCGCCCCTGCCGGTGCGGGGTCGAACAGCGCCTCGTAGTCCGCCCGGCGCCACACGTGCTCCTGGTAGGTCTGCCGGTCGCCGGGCCCGCCGGCCGTGGGCGGCGGGCCGTCGGACAGGAAGAACTTGGGCTCCTTGACCTCTGGGAGGAAGAGCTGCGGGTGTCGTACGAGTGCCGCGTGCAACGCCGAGGTGCCCGCCTTCGGCACCCCGGCGACCAGGAAGTCCGGCAACGCCATCACAACCTCCTACCTATCTTGTCGATAGGAAAGACAGCCTAACCGCCACGGGCGGGGGACGACAACGGAGTCCGCCGATGGCATGCTGCGGTGATGAGCGTGGTCTCTGTCATCAACTACAAGGGCGGGGTCGGCAAGACCACACTGACGGCCAACATCGGCGCCGAGCTCGCCGCCCGCGGGCGCACGGTGCTGCTCATCGACCTCGATCCGCAGGCGAGCCTCACGTTCTCCTTCTACCGGCCCGCCGAGTTCGAGTCGCGGCCCACGATCCTGCCGTGGTTCGCCGGTTACCTCGCCACCCGCGCCGCCGAGCCGCTGCACAAGTACGTGGTGAGCCCGCGCGAGATCAACGCCGTGGTGCAGCCCCTGGGTGGCCGGCTGGACCTGCTCGCCGGCGACCTCGGGCTCATCGAGGTCGACCTCGACCTGGCCGCGGCGCTCGGCGGTGCCCGCCTGCGGGCCGGCAGCCCCCGCTACCTGCCGGTGCACCGGCTGCTCGCCGACGCCCTCACCGACCACGCGTTCGACGGGTACGACTCGATCCTCATCGACTGCGCACCCAACTTCAACATGGTCACCCGCACCGCCATGGTCGCCAGCGACCACGTCGTGGTCCCGGCCCGCCCCGACTACCTGTCGACCCGCGGCATCGACTACCTGCGGGCCCGCATGTCCCGGCTGGTCGAGGAGTACAACGCGGCCGCGCCCCACCCGATCAACCCGGAGATCATCGGCGTCGTCTACACGATGGTCCAGTACACCGGCGCGGGCCCGCTCATCTCGCAGCGCACCTCGGTCAACGAGACCTCCCGCATCGAGATCCCCGTCTTCCGCCAGACCATCCGCGACAACAAGACGGCCGTCACCGACGCCGGCGAGCGCAGCCTCCCCGTCGTGCTCGCCCCACCCGGCACCGCCTCGATCGAGACCCTACGATACGAGTTCCAGCAGCTGACGAGCGAGTTCCTGGCGCGCACCCGGATCTGAGGAGCCTTCCGCGATGACCGACCCCGCCGACCTCGCCCACGACGTCCTGCTCAAGGTCGCGGCGTTCGTGAAGTCCCTGCCGGCCGCGGAGCTGGCCGACCTCGCCTCCGGCGCGGCGAAGCTCACCCTGGTGTCGAAGGCCGGCGCTCCCGCCACCACGTCGAGGCCCCTGTCCCGCCCCGTCGCCGAGATCGAGACCATGCTGTCGGAGATCGGCACCCGCGCCGCGGCCGTGCAGTACCTCAACGACGAACGCCTCACGGTGCCCCAGCTCCGCGAACTGGCCAAGGTCCTCGGCGTCGCCCTCCCCGGCAGGTCCACGAAGTCCGACATCACCACGAGAATCGTGGACTCCGTCGTCGGCCGGCGCCTGGACGCCTCGGCCATCGACCGCCTGGCCGGCCGCTGACCATCAGCATCGGGCCGGTCGTCTCCTCGCGCCCGCCGGCGGACTCCGGCACGCAGCGGTGAGCGACGCCGGCTCGCTCCTCTGCGCGCTCCGACCGGGTGAGCGGGTCGGTCGCGGCCGGACCTGAGGGGCGGTCGCGCCCGCCTGCGCCGCTGTCCGTCAGATGGGGGAGGACCGCGACAGGCGACCGACCGGAGGATGCCGATGGGCACCGTGTGCGTCACGCCGCGGCCGCCCGGCCCGCCGCGGTCGGCGGCATGACCGGAATCCTCCGGAGGGCCCTCAATGGCAGGCGTATGCATCAGTCGTCGCGTGGCGCCGCTCGTCGTCGGGCGGCCCGGCCGCGAGCCCGGCGCCGGCGAGGTGGTCCGGAGCGGCGGGTCACCGCGGGCGGGGTCGCCTGACGTCCGTGGGCGGCCGGCATCCGCAGGCCGTGCCGGCCGCCGTCACCTGAAGGTTGGAGACCGGTGATGTACCCGATGCATCGACAGGACCCTCGACAGGGCCACCCGGCGCAGCCCCGCTCGCTGATCCTGAGCGAGCAGCCGGTCGCCAGGGTGCAGCTGCTCGCCAGGCCGATCCTCAGGGCCGGCGTGACCGCGGTGTACTCGACTCAGGAAGGCAAGTTGGAGGACCTCGGCCGGCTGCTGACCTTCGGCGAGGCGATGTCCGGCCGGTACAAGACCATGTACGAGGTCGACATCTCCCACCACGAGTGCACCGTCTCCACCGGGCGGGACCCGCTGCCGGCGAAGAGCGACAGCTCCTTCTTCGCGGCGAAGGTCGACATCGGCTGGCAGGTCACGGACCCGGTCAAGGTCGTGCGCGAGGGGGTCCGCGACGGCGAGCAGGTCGTCGTCCGGCGCGTCATGGACGCCATGCGCAAGGTCAGCAGGAAGTACGGGATCACCGACTGCGACCAGGTCGAACAGGAGATCAACGAGCTCTACGACCCACCGGTCCGCATCTTCGGCTACGGCCTGACGATCGACCACGTCTCCGCGCACGTCACGCGCGACGACGCCGCCCGCGACCACCTGCGACAGCAGGCCCAGATCGAGCGTCAGACGGATCCCGGCGCCCGCGGGCACACCCTCGACGGCGCGGTGGCCGCCGGGGTGCGGGGGGAGTTCGGGTCGCTCGCCGCCCACCTGCGGCACCACCCCGACCAGACCCTCCGGGTGCTGCGGCTGATGCACGCCCGGCAGCAGGAGCTCGAGCAGCGGCAGGACGCGGTGTTCCGCAGCTCCGACGAGATGTTCCGCACGATGCTCGACGCCGGCCTGATCCAGAACATGGACATCGAGGAGATCCGCGACCAGCTGCTCCGCGACACCCGGAACATGACGACCGGCGGGCCGCCGCCGGCGAACGCGAGGCTCGGCGGGCCGGTCGCCGCCCCGCCCTCGAACGCAGCCGCGGCGCCCGGCCCGCACCAGACCGCCGCGCCGGCCGACCCGACCGGTGTCGCCGGTTGGCGGAAGCGCAGGCCGGCCCAGTCCGGGCCGACCAGCAACTGACCGCCGTCCCTACCCGGTGTTCGCGCTCATCGCGGTGGGCACCCTGGCGAACGAGAAGAGATCGATGTCCATGCAGATATTGACGCGGCTGCGCCACGGCATCTCGAGCGTGCTGCGCGGCCAGGGAACCACCACCGGCGCCACCGGCGCATCAGAACCGGACGACCGGGACACCGCGCGCCAGGACGGTACGCGCCAGGACGGCACGCGCCGGGACATGCACCAGGGCGAAGCCCGCCGGGGGTGGCGGGAGCACGCCCGCTCGGTCCAGCGCGGCGGCCGGGAGCGCGCCGGCGGCCGCGTCACGGGCCCGGACGGCGCCGACGGCGGCCCGCCGGCGCCGGTCCCGCCGCCGATCGACCGGGAGTTCGAGCGCCGGTACCCGTCGCCGGGCCACGACCACCGGGACGGCCGGCCGCCCGCGGAGCGCGGCAGGAACGGCACCGACCAGGCGCCGCCCCCGCGGCAGGGCCGTCCCGAACCGGTGCAGGATCCCCCCGCCGGCAGCCCCGCGCACAGCGACCTGGTGCCGGCGCACGCGGTGCCGCCCCGGTTCGCCCCCGTGTCCCGGGCCTCGCAGATGGCGTGGCTGCTGCCGCAGGAGCCGGCATCGCCGCCCGGCGTCGCGGCCGACCAGGCGCGCGTGGGCGACCTGCGGATCCGCGCGGCGTCCGTGGTCGGCGCGGGACACCGGTGCGAACGCCCCGCGAAACCGAGGCAGGACGCCTACCGGGTCGCCCAGGACGCCACCGGCGACCACCTCATCATCGCGGTCGCCGACGGCATGTCGGACAGCTCGCGCGCGGAGCTCGGGGCGTCGGTCGCGGTCGGCACCGCCGTCGGGCTGCTGCGCCGGGAGCTGGACCAGGGGGTGCCGCCCGACCGCCTGTCGGTCGAACGGATCTTCGCCGAGGTCGCCGGCAACATCGCCGCGGCCGCCCGCGAGCGGGGACTCGACCCCGCACACGTCCGGACCACCCTCGCCTTGGCCGTGCTGCCGACGCGCTCCACCGGCGTCCGGCGCATCGCCTGGGCCGGGCAGCTGGCCGACACCCACCTGTGGATGCTGCGGCGGCAGCGCTGGCAGTGCCTGACCGGCGAGGCGAAGGAACAGTTCGACGGCAGCGCGCTCAGCGCGTTCCTGCCGCACTACCCGCAGGCCGCCCGGGCGATCCTGTTCGACCTCAACGAGGCGGTGGCGGTCGCGCTGCTCTCCGACGGCGTCGCCGACGCGTTCAGCCAGGTGGACGGCGCCGAGCACTGGTTCGCCGACCGGTGGCGGGATCCGCCGCCGCTCGCGTCGTTCATGCTCGACGTCGACTTCCAGGCCAAGGGCCTGCTCGACGACCGCACCGCGGTGGTGGTCTGGCCGCACGCGGCCGGCGGCCCGGAAGTGGCACGGCCATGAGCGTGATGCACCTGCCGGCCGTCGTGCAGATCCCCGTGCTCGGCAAGTTCGACGGCCCGCCCCAGTTCCAGGGCGGCGGGCAGAGCGAGGGCGTCTGGCGCATCCCGGCGCGCCCGGGCCTGCTGTTCAAGCGGTACACCTGGGACGCGGCGGCGGCCCTGGACATCGCCGCCATGGACCGCCTGATCGCCCAGCCCGCGGCCCTGCAGGACGCCACGGACCGCACGCTCGTGGCGCAGTCGACCGCCTGGCCGGTCAGCCGGGTCACCGACGGCGACCGCACCGTCGGCGTCGTCATGCCGGAGGCCCCCGACGACCTGCTGGTCTCCTGGAAGTCGACGAACTCGAAGACGGCGTCGATCAGGCGCGAGCGGCTCCCGATCGACTGGCTCGCCAAGCCGAACGACTACCTCGTCAAGCGCGGGGTGCCGGAGCAGTCCGCGCCCGACCGGACCCGGTTCTGCGTCATGCTGGCCCAGCTCGCCGGGCTCTTCGAGCGCTGCGGCATCGTCTACGCGGACTGGTCCTACGCCAACGCGTTCTGGCACCCCACCAGGCACACCGTGTACCTCATCGACATCGACGGCAGCTCCTACGGGCCGCGCCCGCACGTCAACACGGCCAACTTCGAGGACCCGCTCACACCGATGCCGCAGCAGGTCGACACGTACGTCGACCGGTACCGGGTCGCGCTGCTGATCGCCCGGGTGCTCACCGCGAAGCGCGAGGTACCCGAGGTCACGGCCGCGCTCTCCGGCTCGGGTGGCGCCGTCCCGGACACCCTGCTGCGGATGCTGACGGCCCCGACCCGGCAGGGACGGCCGAGCCTCCGGCAGCTGCTGCAGGCGTTCGGCACGGTCGACCCGTCCGGCGTCATCGACTGGCGGCCACGGCAGCGGACGGGCCCGCCCACCCGAGCCGGTGCGCCGGTCACCCCCACCCAGACGATCCGGCCGGGCCCGCCCAGCCAGCCCACCCTGACCACTGGGCCTGTCACCGCCACCGGCCGGGCGGCGGTCACGGGCGCGATCCGGCCGATGCCCTCGCAGCCGCGGCGGACGCCCGCCGGCACCCAGGGCACCCGGGCCACCCCTTCGATCGTGCCCGGACCGGCCGGAAGGAACCCGGCGCGCACCTCGCCGGCCCGGCCGGGCGGCGCCACGGGGAACATCCGCCGGCCGCCGCCGCGGGCCAGCGCCAGGGCGACGCGTTCGTCGTCCGCCGGCGCGAACCCGGTCCTGGGGTTCATCGCGATCGCCATCCTCATCGCCATCGCGGTGGCGCTGTTCTGCGGCGGTTACGCCCTGCTGTCGTCGCTCTGAGCGCGTGCGTGCCAGCCGTCCGTCAGTACACGAGCGAGCCGGGTGACCGTGGTACGTCCGACAACCGAAGGGATCGAGCGCCGTGAACGCGCCAGCACTGAAGTCGAAGTGCCTGCCGACCTATCTGGTCATCGACACCTCGTCATCGATGAAATCGCACGAGAGTCTGCTCAACGACACGGTCGACCACGTGTTCGACGTGGTCGGCAACAGCCCGCGCGTCGCCGAGTTCGCACACGTCTCCATCATCACCTTCAACACGGACGCGCACGTCGTGCTGGAGCTGTCGGACATCGAGACGGTCGAGAACCTGCCCACCATCACGTGCCAGGGCACGACCAACTACGGCAAGATGTTCCAGCTGGTCAAGCAGCGCATCGACGCCGACATCAGCGGGCTGACGCACGACGGCCGCCGTGCCGTGCTCCGGCCGGCGGTGTTCATCCTCACCGACGGCGAGCCGATGGACAAGGACTGGGCCACCCAGTTCAACGCGCTCACCGACGCCTCGTGGCGCCGCAGGCCGCACATCATCTCGTACGGTTTCGGCACCGCCAACGCGACGGTGCTCGGGAAGATCGCCACGAAGGCCGCCTACCTCGCCACCGACGTGGACAAGGAGAAGGAGGCGATCGTCTCGATGCTCACCAGCCTGCTCAACACCCTCGTGGCCTCGGCGAGCGCCCAGGAGTTCCGCATCCCGGACGACGTCCCCGGATACACGCGCGTGCCGATCGAGTTCGTCGACTGACCGAGGGCGCGAGCGGCACGGCACGCGGCGGCGCCCCGCTGCGGCCTGCCTACACTGCACCGTGTGAGCGACCTGGTCCTGATTCTGCGGTACCGCAAGGCGGTGACCTACGGGTTCCACACGCTGCTGGCGGCGCTCGAGGAGCACGTCACGCAGACGCGGTACGAGGTGGTGTTCGCGGAGTCGGCGCGGGCCACCATCGAGGCGATCAACGACCGGCCGGGGCGCAAGCTGGTGCTGTGGTCGTTCTACTCGCCGGACGCCGCCGCCCTCGCTGAGGAGCTGGCGACGATCAAGGAGCAGGCGCCCGGGGCGGTGCACGTCGCCGGTGGGGTGCACGCGACCGCGGAGCCGGTGCAGTCGCTCGACGCCGGGTGGGACGTCGCGGCGGTGGGGGAGGGGGAGCGCACGTTCCTCGACCTCGTCGACAGCGGCGGCGAGCCGGAGGGCATCGCGGGGCTGGTCCACCGGGACGGCACCGGCGCGGTGCGGCGCAACGGGAAGGCGCACAAGGAGCCGCTGGGGACCTATCGGGCGTTTCCCCTGTCGTACAAGCGGATGAACCCGATCGAGATCACCAGGGGCTGCATCTACGCGTGCCGGTTCTGCCAGACGCCGTTCATGTTCTCGGCGCGGTTCCGGCACCGGAGCGTGGAGAACGTGCGGTGGCACGTGGACCGGATGCGGGAGCTCGGGAAGCGCGACGTGCGGTTCATCACGCCGACGTCGCTGTCCTACGGGACCGACGGGGAGGAGCCGGACCTCGCGGCGGTGGAGGAGCTCCTCGCGAGCTGCAAGGAAGGGATCGGCCCGGACGGGCGGGTGTTCTTCGGGTCGTTCCCGAGCGAGATCCGGCCCGAGCACATGACCGTCGAGGCGTTGCGGCTCGTCAAGCGGTACTGCGCCAACGACAACCTCATCGTCGGGGCGCAGTCGGGGTCGGAGCGCGTCCTGGCGGCCGCGAAACGCGGGCACGACGTCGAGTCGGTGCGGCGGGCGGTGCGCATCGGCATCGCCGAAGGGTTCCGGATCAACGTCGACATGATCTTCGGCATGCCGGGGGAGGACCCGGCGGACGCGGAGGCGTCGCTGCGGCTGGCGCAGGAGCTGGCGGGGCTCGGCGCCAGGATCCACTCGCACGTGTTCATGCCGCTGCCGGGCACGCCGTGGCGGGACGCGCCGCCCGGGGACGTCGACCCCGAGACGATCCGCGCCGTGTCGCGGCTCGCGCAGCAGGGGGCGCTGTACGGGCACTGGCAGAAGCAGCGCGAGCACGCCACCCGCCTCGCCGCCGCGGCGGTCGAGTACCCGCGCCCCGGCCGCAGCCGCACCCTGCTCCCGCTCGCGGACGAGCCGCGCGGGTGAGCCCGGCCAGGGTCAGGGCGGCGGCGTGGATCGGCATCCTGGCAGTGGTGTGGCTGACCGTCGCGGGGTTCCTGACCACCGCGACGGTCAGCCGGCGCAAGGACGGCTAGCGCAGGCGGCGGCGACGGATCGTCACCAGCAGCGCCGCGCCGGCCACGATCAGGCCGAAGCCGGCGTAGAGCAGGGGCATCAGGTTCGAGCCCGTGCGTCCGAGCTGGTCCTCGGCTTTCGGTGGCGTCGCCGGCACCGGTGAGGCCGGCGCACCGGAGGGCGTCGACGGCGGGGTCGCCGGCGCGGTCGGGGTGGCGCTCCCCGGCGGCTCGGACGGGCCGCCGAGCGGCACGGTCACCACGCCGGGGGCGGCCGTCACCGTCTGCGTGGCCGTGGCGACCGTCTCGTGGCCCTTGCCGTCCTTGACGCGCACGGTCACCTTGTACGAGCCCGCCTTCGCGTACGTGTGCGTCAGCTGCCCGGTCGTGGTCGTCTCGTCGGCGGTGCCGTCGCCGTCGACGTCCCACTCGTAGGTGAGGCCGGCGGCGGCGTTCGCGTCGGTCGCGGTCATCGTCGTGGGGACCCCGGCGAACGCGGCGGGCACGCCCAGCGTGACGACCGGCGCGGACGTGGCGTCGGCGAGCGACTCGAGGATCTTCGCGGCGACGTCGGCCGGGTCGCCGATCGGGGCGACCTCGCCGCCGGTCTCGGCGGCGATCGCGCTCAGCTGGGCCTGCAGGGTGGCGTCGGCGGCCAGCCCGTACAGGCGGATCGGCCCGGTCGACGACGGTGCCAGCTTGGCGGAGGCGAAGCTGCCCGCGGCGTTGAACGCCTTGACGACGTCGTCCTTCGTGTAGCCGGTGACCGCCTCCGGGTCGTGGGCGGGGGCGTCGCCGATGACGATGACGACCCGGCGGGCGGTGGGCCGCCACGCGACCCCCGCGGCGGTGATCATGCCGGAGTAGACGGCCTCGGGGGTGTCGCCGCCGCCGGCCGCGACGAGCTTGTCCAGGCCCGACCGGAAGGCGGTGGCGTCGCCGGTGAGCGGCGTGACGACCCGCGCCACGAACTCGTCGCCGTGGTCGCGGTACTCGGCGAGCCCCACCTGGAAGCTGGAGGACGACGTGCGCAGCTTGTCCGCGATGCTCGCCGCGGAGCTGCGGGCGTTGGTGATGTACGGCGTCATCGAGCCGGTCGTGTCGATCGCGAACACCACGTCGAGGGCGACCTTCTCCGTCGCCGGCGGCGGGTTGTTCCGCGCCGTGCGGTACATGTCGACGATGACGGTGGCGAGGGTCCTGCGCTCCGCGGCGGCCACGCCGTAGTTGGTGTGCTCGCCGGAGTTCCACAGCAGCCGCGCGTCGCAGACCGGGTCGTGGACGTGGCAGAAGCTGTACGTGGCGAACTTCCGCCCGGCGAGCTGGTCGGGCAGCAGTGCGTCGACGTCGCCGCCCATGGTCCGGTACGCGGCGAGCAGCGAACCGCCGCCGCCGGTCGCGCCGGTGCCCTTCGCGTAGCCGGCGCCCGGGTGCAGCTCCGGGTCGCCGATGAGGAACGTGCCGGCGATCCACGAGTCGGGCGTGTACTTCAGCGCGATCCGGGCCGCGGTCGCGCCCTGGGAGTAGCCCAGCAGCACGAACCGGCGGCCGGGGCAGGCGCGGCGGGACTCGACCATGTGCTTCCAGGCGGCGGTGCCGCCCTTGCCGGCGGACTCGAGCATCTTCGCGGGCTCGGCCTTGAAGCTGAGCGGCGACAGGTCGAGGTAGTCCTCGAGCGGGATCGCCGGGTAGTCGGCGAGCGGCACGCCCCAGACGGGTGCGTGGTTGAGGTTGACGCCGTCGGACGTGGTCATCGTCCGGGCCTCGTCGACGATGCCCTTGAGGCGCGGGCCCATCCACTCGTGGGCTTCGCCGTCCTTGGTGTTCTGGTCCTCGCCGGATCCGCGGAACGCGATCACCTCGACGAGGTCGTCGCAGACTGGGGCGTGCGCGGCGGCCGGCGCCGCGCCCACCGGGGCGACGGCAGGCAGGACGGCGGCGAGCGCCGCGCAGAGTAAGACGGCGGGTTTCAACGGTAAGTGCATCTGCGGGCACTCCTCTGACGGGTTGAGACCGGGTGCGCGTGACGTCGGCGCTACCTTCGGTGAACCCGGACGAGCCTATTGAGCGTGCCCGCTGCGGACATCGGTCGTCACGGTGCGTGCGCCGCTGTTCCGGCGCGGATCCGTCACCGGGTCGGGCAGACCTGGTGTCGTTCTCCCGATCGGCCCGTGTCGCCGGTACGGCGCGGCTCGTTGATGCACGGCAGTGGCCAGCGACTGGTCACCGCGGCGCGGTGACCGGAGACCGGTGACACACCGGCCGGGTGACCGGTCAGCTCGCCGGTGTGGTGACGGCGGCGACGAGTGCGGAGCGTGGTGAGCGGGTGCCGAGGAGGTCCCTGGAGTACACGGCGAACGTGTGCTCGGTCGAGCCGCGCAGCCCGCGCAGCGTCACCGTCGACCGGCTGGTCGTGAGGACGCGGGTCTCCGCGGCGCCGTCGACCGCCACCACCTGGTAGGTCGCGTAGCGCCGGGGCTTCCAGGACAGCACGACCTGCGAGCTGGTCACGTCCAGGACCCGCACCTCCTGCGGTGCCCGGGGCTGGGAGGCGGCGCCGCTGTTGCGGTAGACGGTGGCCTCGCGGGTGCCGGTGGTCAGCCCGTTGGGGCCGGAGATGAAACGGCGGCCCCAGGCGGTGAGCTTCCCGGCGTCGAAGTTGTCGACCAGGTCGAGGTAGCTGTACTGCTTGTCGTTGCCGCTCCACGACCAGCCGAAGTAGCCGAGCTCGCGGGCCTCCGCGAAGGCCATGATCGCGTCCTCGTCGGGGTCGCCCCACTGGTGCTCGCCGGAGAACTCGCCGATGAGGATCGGCAGGCGGCGCTCGGTGAACGAGCTCAGGTAGGAGTTGACCTTCCCGGCGGTGCCGAACTCGCCGTACATGTGGATGTCGAACAGCGTGTTGCCCTGCGGGTCGGCGTCGCGGACCTTCTCCGCGTTGTCGCGCATCACGAACGACTCGTCCTGACCCCAGCCGGGCGCGTCGACCATGAGCGCGTTGCGGTAGCCGGCGGCGCGCAGCGCCCGGATCGCGTCGGAGGTCTGCTGCACCCAGGGCATCGTCGTGCCGTTGCCGAACGGCTCGTTGGCGATGTTGACGACGATGTAGTCCTCCGAGCCGACGAGGGCCTCGCGGACGTCGAGCCAGAACTGGACGGCCTGCGCCATCGTCGCGGCCTTCCGGTCCTGGCCGAAGCCGGTCGTGTCGTGCGCGTCGAGGATGCAGATGAGCCGGTTCGCCTTGCACAGCCCGACGACCTTCGCGATGTCCTCGGTGCCGCTGCGCCGCCACTGGTGCCCGATGCCGAGCGGGAGCCGGACCGCGTTGGCGCCGGCGGCCTTGATCGCGGCGAACGAGCTGTTGCGGTCCGGGTACCACATGAAGTCGTGGTTGACGCCGCGCAGCACGAGGTCGCTGCCGCTGGCCTCGACGAGCCGCCCGTCGCGCACATGGATCCCGGTGCGCGGGGCGGCCTCGGCCTCGGCGTGGGCGGCCCGGGCGGGTGTCAGCAGGGCGCCGGCGAGCACGGCGAGCACGACCAGGCTTCTCACGAGGCGAACCGCTACCCGGGCGGGTCCGGGTCACACCCGCGGGCAGGGTGACGCCGCCGGACGAACCCTGCCCGGGGTCGCCCGGTCAGAGCTTGTCGAGGGCCGCGCGGAGGCGGGCGAGGGTGCGGTCGCGGCCGAGGACCTCGAGGGACTCGAAGAGCGGCAGCCCCACCGACCGGCCGGTGACCGCGACCCGGATCGGGGCCTGGGCCTTGCCGAGCTTGAGGCCCCGCTCGGCGCCGACCGCCTCCAGGGTCGACTTCAGCGACTCCGCGTCCCACGCCGCCGTCCCGAACGCCGCGATCGCCGCGCCGAGCAGGTCGGCCGCGCCGTCCTTCATCGCCTTCGCCCAGGCGGCCTCGTCGACGGCCGGCTCCGGCAGGAACGCGAAGTCGACGTTCTGCACGATCTCGGCGAGCAGCGCGATGCGGGTCTGCGCGTGCGGGGCGAGCGCGTCGAAGACCTTCGGGTCGTAGTCGGCCGGGTCCCACGGGGGAGCGGCGACCGGGGTGCCGCCGGGCGCGACCGGCGTGCCGGTGAGCCACGGCCGGCAGGCGTCGGTGAACTCCTGCGGCGTCAGGGCGCGGATGTACTCCCCGTTGAACGCGCGGAGCTTCTTCTCGTCGAAGAACGCCGGCGACGGGTTGACCTCCTCCAGGCGGAACTCGTCCTCGATCACGGACCACGGCACGATCTCGCGGTCGCCTGCCGGCGCCCAGCCGAGCAGCATCAGGTAGTTGCGCATCGCGTCGGCGAGGTAGCCCTCGTCGCGGTACTGCTCCAGGGCCACCTTGTCGCGGCGCTTCGACAGCTTCTGGCGCTTCTCGTTGACCACCACCGGCACGTGCGCCCACACCGGCGGGGTCTTGCCCAGCGCCGCCCACAGCAGCTGCTGCTTCGGCGTGTTGGGCAGGTGCTCCTCGGCGCGGATGACGTGGGTGATGCCCATGGTCATGTCGTCGACGACGTTGGCGAGCAGGAACACCGCGGAGCCGTCGGCGCGGGCGATGACGAAGTCCTCGATGAGCTTGTTGTCGAACGTGGGCTCGCCGCGGACCAGGTCGACCACGACGGTCGAGCCCTCGTCAGGGGTGCGGAAGCGCAGCGCGCGGCCCTCGCCGGGGCCGAGGGACCGGTCGCGGCAGAACCCGTCGTAGCCGCGGAACTGCGGGCCGGACCGCTCCTGGATCTGCTCCCGGGTGCAGTCGCAGTAGTACGCCTTCCCGGCGGTGTAGAGCTCGTGCGCGGCGCGGGTGTGCTGCTCCGCATACGTCGACTGGAAATACGGCCCCTCGTAGGTGTCGCGGGCGATGCCGATCCACGCGAGGGCGTTGAGGATGCCCTCGGTCCACTCCGGCCGGTTGCGGGCCGCGTCGGTGTCCTCGATCCGCAGCACGAACACCCCGCCCTGCTGCTTGGCATAGATCCAGTTCTGCAGGGCCGAACGGGCACCGCCGACATGGAACATCCCGGTGGGGGAGGGGGCGAAACGCACGCGAACCGTCACACCCCCAGCCTAGTGGCTGGCATTTTCGAGGTCATCCGGGATTGCGATGCCCTGCTCCAGCGCATCCTCGCGGGCCGCTTCCAGCAGCCGGGCCAGGACGGTCTCCAGCATGAGCAGCGTGTCGTCGTCGACGCGGCTCAGCAGCCGCTGCTGGGCGCGGGCGCCGCTGTCCATGATCTCGACCAGGAGCTCCTGCCCGGCGGCCGACAGGTGGAGCCGGCGGATCCGGCGGTCGTGCGGGTCCTCGGCCCTGGTGACGTAGCCGTGCGTCACGAGCCGGTCGACGATCCCGGACAGGGTGGCCAACGTCACGCCGAGGTGCCGGGTCAGCTCCTGCGAGGCGACCCCGTCGTGACGAGCGAGCAGAATAAGCACCTTGAGCTGCTGCATCGTGAGGTTTACTGAGAACAGCCGGTTGGTCCGGTCGTACGCGAACAGGGTGCGCAGACGCTGCTCGGCCGTCATCACGCGCAGCAGCAGCGCTTCCCTGTGAGTCTTCACAGGGAAGTTGTACCCCCTGTAACCATTTTGTGCGAGGCGAACGGTTAGCATCACACGAACTAACGTCTGTCTTAGCCGATCGGAAGAAGACTCCAGACATGTCGTTCCTCGCCCGGCTCAGTTTGGCGAACCGGGGGCTGGTCGCGATCATCGCGATCGTCGTCCTGGGCTTCGGCGCCATTGCCATCCCGTCGTTGAAACAGCAGCTCATCCCGTCGATCGACTTCCCCGCCGCGTTCGTGCTGGCGCCCTACCCGGGCGTGTCGCCGGACATCGTGGAGGAGCAGGTCACCCAGCCCATCGAGAACGCGCTGCAGGGCGTGCCGGGGCTGACCGACATCACCTCCACCACGCGTGAGGGGGTCGCGACGGTCCAGGTGTCGTTCGAGTTCGGCTCGTCCATCGACGACATCACCAACAAGATCCAGACCGCGATCAACCGGATCAAGTCGACGCTGCCGTCGACCGTCGACCCGCAGGTCATCGCCGGCTCGACCGACGACCTGCCGGCCGTGGTGCTCGCCGCCAGCAAGTCCGGCGACCAGGTCGCGTTCGCGCAGCAGCTCGACGCGATCGTCGTGCCCGCGCTGCAGGGGATCGAGGGCGTGCGCGCCGTCGAGGTCACCGGCGCCGGGAAGCAGGACGTCGAGATCACGCTGGACCCGGCGAAGGCGTTCCCGGCCGGGGTCAACGCCCAGACGGTGACCGCCGCGCTGAAGTCCAACGGCGTGTCGTTCCCCGCCGGCACCCTCACCGAGGGCGACCGCAGCCTCTCCGTGCAGGTCGGCGGTACCCTGGCGACCCTCGACGACCTGAAGAACCTCAACGTCACGCCGACGGCGAAGCTCGGTGACGTCGCCAAGGTCGAGCTGAAGGCCGCCGAGACGACGTCGATCACCCGCACCAACGGCAAGCCCAGCCTCGGCATCGCGGTCACCGCCTCGCCCGACGGCAACGCGGTGAAGATCAGCCACGAGGTGCAGGACAAGCTCGACGACCTCAAGAAGGAGCTCGGCGGCGACGTGGCGATCACGTCCGTCTTCGACCAGGCGCCGTTCGTGGAGAAGTCCATCAAGAGCCTCAGCACGGAGGGCGCCCTCGGCCTGCTCTTCGCCGTGCTGGTGATCCTGGTCTTCCTGTTCTCGCTGCGCTCGACGCTCGTCACCGCGGTGTCGATCCCGCTGTCGGTCGTCGTCGCCCTGATCGGCCTGTGGACCGGCGACTACTCGCTCAACCTGCTCACCCTCGGCGCGCTCACCATCGCCGTCGGCCGCGTCGTCGACGACTCCATCGTCGTGCTGGAGAACATCAAACGACATCTGGAGTACGGCGAGGAGAAGCGCCACGCGATCCTCACCGGCGTCCGCGAGGTCACCAGCGCCGTCGTCGCCTCCACCTTGACCACGGTCGCGGTGTTCCTGCCGATCGGTCTCGTCGGCGGCTTCGCCGGGCAGCTGTTCCGCCCGTTCGCGATCACCATCACCGTGGCGCTGCTCGCGTCGCTGCTGGTCTCGCTGACCGTCGTGCCGGTCCTCGCGTACTGGTTCCTGCGCCCGCCGAAGCAGGTCGGCGCCCTGGAGCGGGAGGCGATCCTCGCCAAGGCCCTCGACAAGGAGGAGCGCAGCCGCCTCCAGCGGACCTACGTGCCGATCATCAGCTGGGTCACCCGCAGCCGCGGCACCCGCTGGGCGACCGTCGGCTTCAGCCTCCTCGTGTTCGTCGCGACGCTCATCCTGGCCGGCCAGCTGAAGACCAACTTCATCGACCAGAGCGGCCAGACGGAGTTCTCCATCTCGCAGGAGCTGCCGGTCGGCTCCAGCCTCGCCGTCACCGACGCCGCCGCGAAGAAGGTCGAGGACCTCCTCGGGGCCCGCTCCGACATCGAGTCCTACCAGGTCACCATCGGCGCCTCGGCCGGCTTCGGCTTCGCCGGCGCGCAGTCGGGCAACACGTCCAACTTCTCGGTCACCGCGAAGGAGGACGCCG
Organism: Dactylosporangium sp. NPDC050588; assembly: GCF_040654975.1. Lineage (NCBI taxonomy): Bacteria > Bacillati > Actinomycetota > Actinomycetes > Micromonosporales > Micromonosporaceae > Dactylosporangium > Dactylosporangium sp. NPDC050588. The sequence continues at coordinate 59,813 of NZ_JBFAJA010000004.1, forward strand.
ACGTCGACAAGGTCATCGAGGAGCTGCGCAAGCAGGTCACCGACCAGAAGGCGTTCGGCACCGTGAAGATCGCCGCCGGTGGCGGTGGTGGCGGCTCCACCGACCAGCTCGAGGTCGTCGTCAAGGCCAACAACACCGCGGACCTGGCCACCGCGGCGAAGGCGGCGCAGGAGGCGATGACCGGCACCCCGGGCATCGCGGACGTGGAGAGCAACCTCGCGGCCAGCAACCCGCGCATCGAGGTGCGGGTCAAGCGGGACGTCGCGGCGAAGTACGGGCTGTCCGACGCGGCCGTCGGCGGCATCGTCAGCGCCGCGTACCGCGGGCAGAACCTCGCCCAGCTCACCGTCGACGGCCAGGAGCGCGACCTGATCCTGCGCTCCGGCCCGGCCCCGGCCACGCTCGACGCGCTCAAGGCGCTCGCGATCCCCGTCCAGGGCGGCAAGACGCCGTTCGTCCGGCTGGACGAGATCGCGGACGTCAAGGAGGGCGCCGGCCCGGTCGCCATCACCCGCATCGACGGCAACCGCAGCGCCTCCGTCACCGGCCGGGCCGAGGGCTCCGACCTGGGCACGGTCTCCGCGGACCTGCAGAAGAAGATCGACACGCTGACCCTGCCGGCCGGCGCGACCGTCACCCTCGGCGGCGTCACCCAGGACCAGCAGGAGGCGTTCGCGCAGCTCGGCCTGGCCATGCTCGCCGCGATCGCGATCGTCTTCATCATCATGGTGGCGACGTTCCGCAGCATCGCGCAGCCGTTCATCCTGCTGGTGTCGATCCCCTTCGCGGCGACCGGGGCGATCCTGCTCCTGCTCATCACGGACACCCCGCTGGGGCTGCCCTCGATGATCGGCGTCCTGATGCTCATCGGCATCGTCGTCACCAACGCGATCGTGCTGATGGACCTCATCAACCAGTACCGGGAAAGCGGCATGCCCGTCCGGCAGGCGGTCATCGAGGGCGGCCGGCACCGGCTCCGCCCGATCCTGATGACGGCCGTCGCGACGATCTGCGCCCTGCTGCCCATGGCCGTCGGCCTCACCGGCGAGGGCGGGTTCATCTCCCAGCCCCTCGCGATCGTGGTCATCGGCGGCCTGGTCAGCTCGACCCTGCTGACCCTGGTGCTCGTGCCCACGCTGTACACCATGGTCGAAGGCGTGAAGGAGCGCCGCCGCCTCAAGCGTGAGGGACGGCACGCCGCCCCCACCGCTCCGTCCTCGGAGGCGGACGGGTCGGCCGGGGTGGACGCCGAGGGCGAGGGCCGGCACCGCGTCGACCCGCTCGAGCCCGCACCGTCGCACTAGATCCGCACCGCACGACCGACCGGCCACCCGTCACCTCGACGGGTGGCCGGTCGCGTCTGTGCGCTCGACCGATCCGCAGGAGTTCGACGAACAGTAATGTCTGCCGTCGCGGCCCCAGCCGCGGCATTCCCGGCAGGCGAGGACCCCATGGCACTGGCGCTCAACCTGCTCGACGGCCCGGCGTTCAACGGCCTGACCATCGCGCTGACGGTCGCGAGCCTGGTCCTCGCCGTCATCTCGGCGCGCCTCGGGTATTCGGCGCTGTTACCGCCGAAGCGGCGGATCGCGGTCTGGTTCGGCACCCCCGCGGCGTTCCTCCGGGGCGGGTCGCTCACGGTCCAGCACGGCGGCGCGCCGGTCGCCGATCCGTTCGTGGTGTGGGTCATGATCCGCAACACGGGCCGGCACGACATCCCCCGGGAGCAGTTCAGCGCCGGCGGCCCGATCACGCTGGACCTGACGGTGCCGGTGGTCGAGGTGGTGAACCTCGACCCGGCGGACGCCGGCCTCGAAGCGACCGGCGGCGGCACGGCGGTGCGCGTCGCACCCGGGCTGCTGCGCCGGGGAGCCGCGGTCCAGCTGCGGGTGCTGACGGCCGGCGAGCCCGCGCTCCGCCGGCACAACCTCTCGTCGCCGCTGGTGGACACCGCGGTGGTCTGGGAGGCCGTCGAGGACATTCCGGAGCGCTCCGCCCGCTCCGCCCGCCAGGCCGTGCTGGCGGCGCTGACGGCCTGCGTCGTGGGGGTCGTCGCCGCGGTGTCGCTCATCGCCGGGACCGGACCGCTCCAGGAGGAGACCCGCGAGCTCGCGGCGGCGACCGCCGAGCTGCGGCGGGAGCTCGACACGAAACCCGAGCTGCGGGTCACGCCGAGCACCGTGGCGCGCGACTCGGACGTGCACGTCCACGTCTGGGGGCTGCGGCCGGGCGCGCACCTGCTCGTCCGGATCGGCGTGCTGACCGTGGAGCAGGGGCGCGCCGACGCGAACGGGGAGTTCGACGTGGTGGCGACGGTCAAGGACGGGCCCGCGGACCGTACCGTCGCCGTCGTCAACGTCGTCGCGCAGGAGTACGTGACGCACCGGGCCGCGATCGGGTCGCTCATCGTGGCCGGGTAGGGGCGGCGCGCCACCTCACACCCGGAAGCGGCCGACGGTCTCGTTGAGGTCCGACGCCATGCGGGCGAGCGAGTCGGCGGTCGCCCGGGACTCCTCGACCGTCTGGCTCGTCGACTCCGCGGCGTCGGCGACCCCGCCGATCGTGCGGGCGATCTCGTCGGCACCGGCGGCGGCCTCCGAGACGCTCCGGCTCATCTCGCCGGTCGTGGCGGTCTGCTCCTCGACCGCCGAGGCGATCGTCGTCTGGTAGTCGCTGATCCGGTCGGTGATCTGCGAGATCCCCTCGATGGCGGCCACCGCCGCGGACGTCTCCGCCTGGATCGTCTGGATCCGGGCAGCGATGTCCTCGGTCGCCCGGGCCGTCTCCTGGGCGAGGTCCTTGACCTCGGAGGCGACGACCGCGAACCCCTTGCCCGCGTCGCCGGCCCGGGCCGCCTCGATCGTCGCGTTCAGGGCCAGCAGGTTCGTCTGCTCGGCGATCGAGGTGATCACCTTGACGATGTTGCCGATCTCCGACGACGACTCGCCCAGCCGGCCCACGATGCCGGTCGTCTCGCGCGCCGAGGCGACGGCCTCGCCCGCCACGGTCGCCGCGTCGCCGGCGCTCGAGGCGATCTCGCGGATCGCGGCGCCCATCTCCTCCGCGGCGGCCGCGAGCGTCTGCACGTGGTTCGACACCTCCTGGGCGGCGTGGCGCACCGCGCCGGCCCGTCGCGCCGTCTGTGCGGCGCCGCCGGCGAGGGTGTCGCCGAGGCCGGCCATGTTCCGCGACGACCCGCCGAGCGCGGCGGCGTTGGTGCTGATCGTCGTGACAGCGGTGAGCATGCTGCCGATCGCCCGGTTCAGCGCCGACGCCATCTTGCCGACCTCGTCGCGCCCGCCGACGTCGGTGGTGCGGGTCAGGTCACCGTCGGCCACCCCCTCCAGCACCCCCGTGACCCGGCGCAGCGGTCCGACGACCGCGCGGGTGACCAGCCACGCCACGCCGAGGCCGAGCAGCAGGCTGACCACCGCTCCGCTGGCGACCAGCCAGTTGGTGCTGTCCCGCCGGTCGCGCAGCGCCTTCGCCTCCGCGGCGGCGGCGCCGGCCTGGCCGGCCACGAGGGTCTCGAACCGCTGGTTCATCTCGTCGGTCAGCTGCTCCGACTTGTTGTAACCGTCCCAGAACCCGTTCAGGTCGTTCTTGTCGGCGGCGGGCAGCACCTCGGTGTCGCGGATGCGCATGTACGACGCCCAGTCCTTGCGGAGGCTGTCGAGGCTGGCCGGGTCGGCGGTCTCGCCGGCGTACCGCTCCATCGACGCGGCGATGGAGGCGTCGAGCTGCTGCATCTGCTCCTTGTGCTTCGCCTGCCACTCGGCGCTGGAGATGAAGTACTTCACCGTCGTGTTCAGGTCCGCCAGCACGTCCGCGCGCAGCTGGGCGAGCGTCTGCGTGGGCCGGACCCCGCCGTCGTACACGGTCTGCCCACCCGCCGCCAGCCGGTTCAACCCCGCGATACCCAACCCGACCACGACCGCGGACGTCACCATGACGATCAGCACCGCCCCGAAGATCTTCACGCCGACCGGCACGTCACCGATCCGCCCCCGCCCACCTGTGGTCGCGCTCATCCGGACACCCTCCAAAGGGGTTTACCCCACCTATCGGGCGTTTCGCCCCGGATCTGAGCTTCCCGCCCTCAGCGTTGCCCGACCTGGGCGCTCGAAGACTCCGTCGGCGGATGGCCGTCCTCGGCAGGACGCAGAAGGTGACGTGGCCGGACCAGGGCACGGCACCGTAGGGCCACGCGCACACGGAAGGTAGGTCAGTAGCGGAACGTCTGGACGATGGTGCGGAGGCTGCCGGAGAGTTCGGCCAGGCTGCCGGCGGCGCGGTCGGCTTCGCTGAGGCCGGAGGTGGTCAGCTGGACCGAGGTGGACACCTCGCCGATGGTGGAGGCGACCTGGTTGCCGGTGGCCGCGGCCTGCTCGACGCTGCGGCTCATCTCCTCGGTGGTGGCGGACTGCTGCTCGACGGCGGAGGCGATCGTCGTCTGGTACTCGTTGATCTGGCCGATGATGGCGCTGATCTCCTCGATGGCGGAGACGGCGCCGGTGGTGTCGGACTGGATGGCGGCGACGCGGCGGCTGATGTCGTCGGTGGCGCGGGCGGTCTCCTGGGCGAGGTCCTTGACCTCGGAGGCGACGACCGCGAAGCCCTTGCCCGCGTCGCCGGCGCGGGCGGCCTCGATGGTGGCGTTGAGGGCCAGGAGGTTGGTCTGCTCGGCGATCGAGGTGATCACCTTGATGACGTTGCCGATCTCGGCGGAGGAGTCGCCGAGCTTGCTCATGACGGTGTTGGTGGTGCCGGCGACCTCGACGGCGCGGCCGGCGACGGTGACGGCCTGGGTGGCGCTCTGGGCGATCTCGCGGATCGAGGCGCCCATCTCGGTGGCGCCGGCGGCGACGGTGGAGATGGCGCTGGACATCTCGGTGGCGAGGGTCGCGACGGCGGCGGCCTGGCGGGCACCCGTGGCGGCGCCCTCGGAGCTCGCGCGGCTGGTGGTGGCGAGCTCCTCGGAGGCGCTGGCGAGGACCGTCGAGTGCTCGGCGAGGGTCGCGACGGTGCGGCGCAGGTTGCCGGTCGCGGTCCGCAGGTCGGCGGCCATCCGGCCGACCTCGTCGCGCTGGTCGACGTCGGGGTCCTGGGTGAGGTCGCCGTCGGCGACGGCGCGCAGCACGTGGGAGACGCGGCCGAGCGGCTGCACGATGAGCCGGGCGATGTAGAGCGCGAGCGCGACGGCCAGGGCGAGCGCGACGACGAGCAGGGTGACGACGGTGCGGCGGACCGAGGAGACCGTGTCGCTGAAGTCCCGGCCGGCGACGAGGGCCTGGTCGGCGCGGGTGATCTCCTTGTCGAGGAGGGTCTCGTACGACTTGCGCAGGTCACGGTTCGGCCCGAAGGCGGCGGTCACGGCCGCCGCGCGGTCCGTCGTGAACAGCGTGAACTCGGCCTGGAGGGCGGCGAACCAGGCGTCGGTCGCGGCCTGGATCTCCTCGACGGCCTGACCGGACGGGGCGAGCCGGCGGGCGGTCGCGAGCTGGGCGTCGACGCCGGTCTTGCGGCCGAGGGCCTCGTCGCGGAACTGCGTGTCGCCGCCGAGCAGGTAGCCGCGCTCGTCGTTGGCGGCGGTCTTGGCGGTCAGCGCGGCGGAGTGCAGCGCCGCGATGTACGGCGCGGACCTGCCGACCTCGGTGTTGCGCGTGTCGCTCAGGCCGGAGATGCCGACCAGGGCGACGATCCCGGTGGCGGCGGTCCCCGCGACCGCTACCGCGGCCACGAACAGGATCTTGGTGTACAGGCGGCGGGAGCCGAGCCAGCGGCGCATGACAGACGTCCTTTCGGATGTTCTGTCCGGCTGAACGACCGACGGCAGGGACACCTGAGGAAAACGGTGCGCGAAGATGTCGCCGTGAACAGTTGGGTGCCGTTCCGCAGGTCGGACACGGCGAGGGTGGTCGACCTCGTGCGCGCCGTCGCGGCCGCCCGCGACCCGGGCGAGCACGGCCAGGGCGTCGAGGTCGTCGTCGAGGCGCCGAGGACCCGCTGGTGGCGGGCGCTGTTCAACCGCGACGACACCCTGGCGCAGGCGAGGATCGTGGTGACCAGGGAGGGCGGCGAGGTGCGGCACCCCTTCGACATCCAGCTCGTCACGGCGCACGGCGCGGACGCCGCGCACCGTCTGGGCCGGCGGGCGGGGTGGGCCGTCAGCAACTCCGCCGGCCTGGCGTTCCTCATCCAGAAGGGGCCGGAGCCCGACTACGACGAGCTGGTGACCGGCGCGGTCGAGGCCCTGGCCAAGCTGCGCCGCCAGCCCCGCGACGGAGGCTGGCGGGCGCGCGTGGACCGGGCCGTACAGAGGAACTAGGAAACGGGTGGCCTAGAGCGAACCGACGGTCGCCAGCTCCTCGGCGGTCAGGGAGAAGGAGAGCACGGACAGGTTCTGCTCCATCCGGTCCCGGTGCGTCGACTTCGGGATGATGACGATGTCGTGGTGCAGCTGCCACCGGAGCACGACCTGCGGCACCGTCACCCCGTGCGCCTCGGCGATCGCGACCAGCCGCGGGTCGTCCAGCGGCGTGTTCTTCAGCGAGCTGTACCCCTCGACGACCACCCGCCGGTCGCGCATGTCGGCGAGGAAGCGCTCGTCGTGCTCGCCGGGGCTCCACGAGACCTGGTTGACGACCGGGGTCTCGCCGGTCTCCTTGACGAGCTCGTCGATGAGGGCCGCGTCGTAGTTGCTGACCCCGATGGTGCGGGTCAGGCCGGCGTCGCGCAGCTGCTGGAACGCCGCCCACACCGGCACGGACTTTCCCCGCGACGGCGGCCAGTGGATGAGCCACAGGTCGACGGCGTCGACGCCGAGCGCCTTGAGGCTCGCCTCGATCGTCTGCCGCTCGCGGCCCGCCTGCGACGGCGGGAGCTTCGTGGTGATGAAGACCTCGGAGCGGTCGACGCCGCTGTCGCGCAGCGCCCGGCCGATCTCCTCCTCGTTGCCGTACATGGTCGCGGTGTCGATGTGCCGGTAGCCGACGTCCAGCGCGGTGCGGGTCGACTCGTACGCGGACGCTCCGGTGATCTGCCAGGTGCCGAAGCCGATCGTGGGCAGCTGGACGCCCGGGGCGAGCTCGGCGGTCGGGATCTCGTGTGCCATGGCCCAATACTGCCGCAGCCGGTAGCGTGCGATCATGTCGGACTTTCCAAAGAACTTCCCCACGGGGTTCCAGTTCGGTGTGTCCACCGCCGCGTACCAGATCGAGGGCGCCGCGGAGGAGGACGGCCGCGGGCTGTCCATCTGGGACACGTTCAGCCGCACGCCCGGCGCGACCCGCGGCGGCGCCACCGGCGACGTGGCCTGCGACCACTACCACCGCTGGGAGTCCGACCTCGACCTGATCCAGGAGCTGGGCGCGACCGCGTACCGGTTCTCGATCGCGTGGCCGCGCATCCAGCCGACCGGCGACGGCCCCGCCAACGCCGCCGGGATCGCGTTCTACGACCGGCTCGTCGACGGGATGCTCGCGCGCGGCATCGACCCGGTCGCGACCCTGTTCCACTGGGACCTGCCGCAGGCCCTGCAGGACCTCGGCGGGTGGGGCAACCGCGACACCGCGATGCGCTTCGGCGAATACGCGGAGCTCGTCGGCGAGGCCCTCGGCGACCGGGTGAAGTTGTGGGTGACGCTCAACGAGCCGTACATCCACCTCGTGCTCGGGCACGTCCTCGGCGTCCACGCGCCCGGCCAGCAGCTCGGCATGGACCTGCTGCCGGTCATCCACCACCAGCTCCTCGGCCACGGCCTGGCCGTGTCGGCGCTGCGCCGCGTCTCGTCCTCGCCGATCACCCTCGCCAACAACTACTCGCCGGTGTGGCCGAAGAGCGGGTCCGACGACGACCAGGCCGCCGCCATGTTCTACGACCTGGTGCAGAACCGGCTCTTCACCGACCCGGTCCTGCTCGGCGAGTACCCGCCGATCGTCGAGGCCCTCACCACCGCCGACATCGACTCGATCGTCATGGACGGCGACCTGCGGGTCATCTCCCAGCCGATCGACGCGCTGGGCGTCAACTACTACAACCCGAGCCTCATCAGCGCCCCCGTCGAGGGTGAGGACCTCCCGTTCAGCCGCCTCGACATCACCGGCTACCCCACCACCGACTTCGGGTGGCCCGTCGTGCCCTCCGCACTGAAGGATCTCCTGGTGCAGTTGCGGCAGGTGTACGGCGACCGCCTCCCGCCGATCTGGATCACCGAGAGCGGCTGCTCGTACGCGCCGGTCGACGACCAGTTCCGCATCGACTACCACGCGGGGCACCTCGCCGCCGTCCGCGAGGCGATCGAGGCGGGCGTCGACGTCCGCGGCTACTGCGCGTGGTCCCTGCTGGACAACTTCGAGTGGGCCGAGGGGTACGACCAGCGCTTCGGCCTCGTCCACGTCGACTTCGAGACGCAGGAGCGGACCCGGCGGGCGTCGTTCGCCTGGTTCCGGGAGGTTTGCACCTCAGCTGCACCCCGCCCGGACTTGCAGGGCGAACCGACCGGATGACATCGTCGATGCGGGGCAATCCGTAGCGTTGCGCAGGTCAGTTGTGCGCAGCGTTGGGAGTCGTCGTCGTGACCGAGCAATACGCCGGAGCCCTCCTCTACCTGGTCCCGGTCGTCGTGGCGGCGATCGTCGCGTTCGTGGTCACCAGGCCGGAGAAGGACGAGCCTGCCGCCACGGACGCGGTCCCGGTGGCGCCCCGCATCCCGGCGCAGCGGGTGCACACGCCCGCGCCGGCGATTTCGACGTACACCGGCAGCAACCGGCGCATGCAGCCGATGCCGCAGCAGTCGCCGACGCTCCTGCACGCCGCGCTCTCCTCGCACCTGGCCGCCGTGTCCCGCACCGCGACCTCCACCTCCGCGCCGCACGCCGCTGCGTCGATCCGCCCGGCCCGGCTCGTCTCGATCCGCCGCCCGGCCCGCATCCCGCGGCGCCCGCTGCACCAGTGCCCGCACAAGCCGTAGGCCGCCCTACAGGTGCTGCAGCCCGTTCTCCCCGTGCACGACCGTGCCCACGAACCGCGGCCCGTCGAGGTAGTCCTCCAGCCGTGCGGACATCGCCGCGAACCTACCCGTTCGTGTCGACCCCGGTCTCGGACAGGTCCAGGTGGGTGAGGTCGGGGAGCCAGGCGGGGACCGCGGTGATCGGGTTGCCGGCGAGGTAGAGGCTGGTCAGGGCTGGGAGGCCGCGGACGCACCCGGGCAGCACGGCGAGCGCGTTGCCGTCGAGGTGGAGCTCGGTGACCCCGGACAGATCCCCCGGCGGGACGGGCAGCTCGGTCAGCCCGCGCGACGTCAGGTCCAGCGTGGTGGGGCTCGGCACCGTCAAGGCCTTCTCGACCGCGTTGATGTCAGGTGTGTGTGCTGGTGGGCACGGTTGGGTTCGAACCAACGACCCCCCGCTTGTAAGGCGGGTGCTCTTCCACTGAGCTACGCGCCCCGAACTGCTGTCACGGCGACGCGAACCCGGGTACCCCAGGATGCTACCTGCCGCGTCTCATCCGCCCCAGTCGGTATCAGGTCTGTATCAGCTCTGCAACGATGCGATCGCCGTGCGCCACCGGTCCTGGTCGCGGGCCTGACCTGGGCCATTGACCTCGGTGAACCTGATGATGCCGGTCGAATCGATGAGAAACGTTCCGCGGTTGGCGAAGCCGGCCTTGTCGTTGAAGACGCCGTACGACTGGGCGACCGCGCCGTGCGGCCAGAAGTCCGACAGGAGAGGGAAGTCATATCCTTCACGGTCCGCCCACACCTTGTGGCTGTACGGCGAGTCGACGCTCACCGTGAGCACCTGGACTGCGGGGGACTGGAAGTCGGCGATCTCGTCCCGGACGGAGGCGAGTTCGCCCTGGCAGGTGCCGGTGAAGGCCAGCGGGTAGAAGACCAGGAGCACCGCCTTCTGCCCGCGGAAATCCGACAGGCGGACCTCTTGATTGTTCTGGTCCTTGAGTGCGAATTCCGGCGCTTCGGCACCGACGTCCAGGGTCATGGCACGAGCATGCCACTTTGTCGTACCGGGGGCCTACACTCGCCCGCATGACTGCCGGTCCACGTCTGGGCATCGACTTCGGGACCTCCCATACCGTTGCGCTGCTTGCGTGGCCGGATGGGCGGGTCCGCCCCCTGCTGTTCGACGGTTCGCCGTTGCTGCCGTCCTGCGTCTATGCGCAGCCAGACGGGCAGGTCCTGGTGGGCCGCGACGCGGTGCACGCCGCGCGGGTCGACCCCGCGCGCTTCGAGGCGAGCCCGAAGCGCCGCATCGACGACGGCACGGTGCTGCTCGGCGACCGCGAGTTCACGGTGCCCGCGCTGATCGGGGCGGTCCTGTCGCACGTCGCGGCGGAGGCCAAGCGGGTCGCCGGCGGGCAGATCGGCGCGGTGACGATGACGCACCCGGCGGCGTGGGGCGTGTCGCGGCGGCTCGCGCTGGTGGAGGGCGCGACGATCGCGGGGCTGCCGCAGCCGGCGCTCATGCCCGAGCCGGTCGCCGCCGCGCACTACTTCGCGGGTGTCCTGCAGCGGCCGCTCACCGCTGAGCAGGGCCTGCTCGTGTACGACTTCGGCGGCGGCACCTTCGACGCGAGCGTCGTGACCCGGGCGGGCGACGGTTTCGACGTCCGGGCCGTCGACGGCATCGACGACCTGGGCGGCATCGATCTCGACGCGCTGATCGTGGACCACGCGAAGCGCAAGCTGGAGGACCCGCCGGTGTGGGCGCGGCTGGAGAGCCCGCAGACCACCGAGGACCGGCGGCACCGGCGGCTGCTGTGGGACGACGCCCGGGTGGCGAAGGAGATGCTGTCCCGGACCCCGTCGACCGGGCTGCACGTGCCGATCGCGGCGGCGGACGTCGAGATCACCCGCGAGGCGTTCGAGGACCTGGCCCGGCCGATGCTGGAGCAGACGGTCCGCACCACGGCGGCCGTCGTGCGCTGGGCGGGCCTGGACAACAGCAAGCTCGCCGGGCTGTTCCTCGTCGGCGGGTCCAGCCGTATCCCGCTCGTGGCGACGCTGCTGCAGAAGGAGCTCGGCGTCGCGCCGACGATCATCGAGCAGCCCGAGATGGTGGTCGCCGAGGGCAGCCTCCGCGCCTGGGTCAACGTGGGCGTGCAGCCCGGCATGGCGCCGCCGCAGTCCGGGCCTCCGGCCGGGTCCGGTGGGCCTGTGCCCGGCGGTCCTGTGGCCGGCGGGGGGCCGGCGGGTCAGGCGCCCGGCGTCGCGGGTGCTGCCGCGGCGGGTGTCGCGGGTGCCGCCGTGGCCGGCGCGGCTGGTGCTTTTGGCGCGCCGGCGGCCGGCGCCCAGCAGGCGGGACCGGCGGCGGCCCAGGCGGCGGCGGCGCAGCAGGCGGCCGCTCAGCAGGCGGCGGCTCAGCAGGCGGCGGCGCAGTTGGGGAAGGGCGGGCAGGGCGCCGCGGGGTTCCAGCACGGGCAGGGCACGCCGCCCGGTGGGGTCTCGCCGGTCAGCGCGGTGCCGATGAGCGGTCCGCCGGTGAGTGGCCCGCCGATGAGCGCGCCGCCGATGAGCGCGCCTCCCGCTGCCAACGCGCCCGTCAGCGCGCCGCCGCCGGTGAGCGGCGGGCCCGGTGGATATCAGGGCGGATACCAGGCGGGTGGCTTCCAGGCCGGCGCGGCGCCGGTCAGCGGCACGCCGGTCAGCCCGGCGTTCGGCGACGCGGAGGCGACGCAGCGGCTCCGCCCGATGGCACCGCCACCCGTCCAGCAGGGGCACCGCGGCGGGCCGCAGGGGTATCAGCAGGGGCACGCTCCCGTGCCGCCGCCGCAGCCGCCGAGGGTCGCGCAGCCGCCGCAACCGGTCCAGCGCCTCTACGACTCGCCGTCCGCGTCGCGGATGGAATACGCACCCGGCGCCGGCGCCGGGTCCCCCACCGTGTCGCTCAGCGGGCCCTCTTCGTCGCCCGCTTGCGGGGCGGCGTCAACAGTTCGGCGATCGCCGCGATCGCCGACGGCACCAAGCGGTAGTACGCCCAGACGCCGCGCTTCTCGCGCTCGAGCAGGCCGGCCTCGGTGAGGATCCGAAGGTGATGACTCACAGTCGGCTGGGAGAGACCAAGCGGCGCGGTGAGGTCACTCACGGACGCCTCACCCTCCGGAGCAGACTGGATCAAACTGAGCAGCCGCAGCCGGGCCGGGTCGGCGAACGCCTTCAACATTCCCGCGAGCCGCTCGGCATCGGCACGCTTAATCGGCTCGCCAGCAAGCGGCGAGATAGCAGGCATAGCAGTTTTCGCAGTTCCCACGCCTCCATCGTTCCACCAACACCATCAATAGGCCGGTGGAACCGGGACCAGTACCCCGACGGCGACCCCGAGGCCGGGTTCGAGGGATGCCGGGGCCGGGCGGCGGGGTTACGAGCAGCCGCTGCACACCAGCAACTCGACGTCCTGTGCGCCGCCAGCCACGGGCTAGCCGGTTCGCGCGAACTCCATGATCCAGTTCGTCTCCCAGGTCCGTTCGCCGTCGGTGGAGAACGCCTGCTCCCAGCGGCAGGAGGTCGGGGTGACCCCGGACCAGATGAACCGGCAGCGGACCGGCCGCCCCGTGTCGCTGTCGTCGGAGTAGAAGGTGCCGACGCCGTCGACGAACCGGCCCACTACCGGCGGGAGTTCGAGGACGCCTCGGAGGCTGCTCATCCAGTAGATCGACCAGAGCCCGGTCGATGGGTCGAGGATCCGCACCGTCGACCCGGAGAAGCCGCGGGTCGGACAGCGGATCTCGTCAAAGCTGCCGGCGCCGTCGAAGAACCGGTGTGCCACGGTTGTGCCGGGGAACTCGTCCCAGTCGTCGCTGCCGACGTGCCGCTGCTTCAGCCGCCGGTTGGTCACGTCCCAGCTGCCGACGAGGAAATCGAAGTCGCCCATCAGCGGCCCACCGGCTGGCCGGCGACGGCGATCCGGCATTCCAGCACGTTGTCCCAGAACCAGCTGTACGCCAGCAGGTTCGCGCCGCTGTCGCCGCCCCGGTGCAGCACCATCCAGCTCGCCGGCGGGATGCCGCCGTCCGTTCCGGGCAGCAGCTTCGGCAGGTAGGCGTACGCGGCCTCGACCACCTCCGGTTCGAGACAGCGGTCCGGCCGGTCGATGTGGTAGCGCTTGACGTGCCGGTCGGCGACCTCGACGGTCCCCGGCACGGTCAGTTCCTTGTCGTGAAAGGCCATGCCCGCACGGTAGGAACGATCCCCTGACAGCTAATGTCAGTGAATGCGGGCCAGCCGTCTCCTGTCGATCCTGCTGCTGCTCCAGACCCACGGCAGGCTCACCGCCGCCGAGCTGGCGCGCCGGCTGGAGGTCTCGGTCCGCACCGTCTACCGGGACGTCGAGTCGCTGCACGCCGCCGGCATCCCGCTGTACGGCGAGGCCGGCCACTCCGGCGGCTACCGACTCGTCGACGGCTGGCGGACCCGGCTGACCGGGCTCACGGCCGAGGAGGCCGACCGGCTGCTCTTCGCCGGGCTGCCCGGGCCGGCCGCCGAGCTGGGCTACCAATCGGTCGTCGCCACCGTCCAGCTCAAGCTGCGGGCCGCACTGCCGCCCCCGCTCGCCGACCGGGCCGCACGGCTCGAACAGCGTTTCCACTTGGACACTCCCGGCTGGTACTCCGACGGCGACCCGTCGCCGTACCTCCCGCCAGCGGCGGAGGCGGTATGGCGGCAGCACCGGATCCGGGTCCGCTACCGCAGCTGGACCGGCGAGGTGACCCGGGTCCTCGAGCCATACGGCCTGGTGCTCAAGGGCGGCCGCTGGTACGTGGTGGCGGCCCGGCCGGACCGGGCCGAACCGGCCACCTACCGGGTGAACCAGATCCTCGACCTGACCTCGCTCGACGAGCCGTTCGAACGGCCCGAGTTCGACCTGCCCGCCTGGTGGCGGGCGCACGTGGCGGACTTCCGGACCCGGTTGCACCGGGACGAGGCGACGATCCGCCTCTCCCCACGCGGCCGCGACCGGCTGCGGGAGATCGCCGGCGACCCGGTGGTCGCCGCAGTGGACGCCACCGCCGGTCCACCGGACCAGTCCGGCTGGGTCCACGCCGTCATCCCGATCGAGTCGCTCACCTCTGCCCACGGCGAGCTGCTGCGGCTCGGCGCCGAGGTGGAAGTCCTCTCCCCCGCCGCGCTGCGCGACCGCCTCGCCGACACGGCCACCGCCCTCGCCGCGTTGTACCAGCGAGCCCACCCCGGCCCATCGTCCTCCCGTTGATCAAGGAGTGTGCGCCAGTGCCGATCTCCTCAGAGGCGCAAGCCCCTTGATCAGCGGGGCCCTTCGCGGGCGGGGCGGGGTGGTCAGGGGCGGTCATGCACTGCCTCGGCGACGGCGGCGATGCCGCGCTCGACGTCGCCGGTCGGGTTGGCGGCGTAGCCGAGCACCCCGCCGTGTCCGGGCCGCGTAATTCTCGCCAGCCGTCGCCTTGCCTGTCACCTGGTTCACCGAACCGGCGGCCGGCGCGTCAGGACGACGCGGCCGCGGCGGCTTTTGCTGTTCTTCAGCCACAAGGCGAAGTCCTGAGCCTCACCCCGACCGGCGACGTACCAATCGATGCCGACCGCGCGCAGGAACCGGAACCACGCCAGCAGTTCATACGCGTAGACCCCAGCGATGCAGGGCTGGCGTCGTCCGCGAGCATGTGGCGCAGGAACTCGCTGACCGCTTCCACCTCGATGCCGTCTTCGTCCAGAACTCGAAACGGCCGCAGCCGATCGGCGGTCTCCTCCACGCGGCCGACCCTGTCGACCTTCAACGCTGCGACATCGTCGATGGAAGGGCGGCGCTATTTCGGTCAACGGGGCATCCGCTGCCCGATGTTCAACGTCAACCCGAAAGATGCTGCCCCGACTGGCCGAGTTGGAGCAGGACCTTCAGCTTCGCCGGGATTCAGCGCAAGCCGAAGGCTGGCTCGGTGAGATCGAGGGAATCGACCTCACCCTGCGCTTCCTGGCCGACAAGCAGCAACAAGCCGCACGCATACGAAGAATCACCGGCGCGGTTGATCTCGGGATGCCAGACACACGGACCGCCAGCTCGCTGAATAGGTCGCGATGGTACCGAGGTTCCTCGCGCTGCCGCCTCAGCGGCGGATGAGACCGAGGTTGGTGGCCGTGGCGACCGCGGAGGTGCGGGAGTCGACGCCGAGTTTGAGATAGATGCGGGCCAGGTGCGATTTGACGGTGCCTTCGGTCAGGTGCAGGCGGGCGCCGATCGCCTGGTTGGACAGGCCCTCGGCGACCAGGGTGAGGACTTCGGTTTCGCGGCGGGTCAGTGCGGTGTCGGGTTGACGCAGGCGGTTCATCAGCCGGTCCGCGATGGCGGGGGCGAGGGTGGTGCGGCCGGCTGCGGCGGTGCGTACCGCGGCGGCCAGTTCTTCGGGTGGGGCGTCTTTGAGTAGGTAGGCGGTGGCGCCGGCGGCGATGGCCGGCAGGGTGTCGGCGTCGGTGTCATAGGTCGTCACGATCACCACGCGGGGTGCGGCCGGACGTGCCGTGATCGCGGCGGTGGCTTCGGCGCCGGTCATACCGCCTCTGAATTGCAGATCCATCAGGACGACGTCGATGTCACCGTCGGCGGCCCGGGTGACGGCTTGCTCGGCGGTGACGGCCTCGGCCACCACGACCAAATCGGGTTCGGTTTCCAGGACAGCGCGCAGCCCGGCTCGCACGACGGGGTGGTCATCGGCGACCAGCAGGCGAATCGTCGATCCGGTCATGAGCCGGTCCCGGTGCCAGTGGGGACCTGGACGGCCAGCGCGGTGCCGGCTCCGGTGGTGGCCTCGATGGTGAGGGCGCCGCCGAGCGCGTCGGCGCGGGCGCGCATCGCCGCGAGCCCGAATCCGCCGCCGCTGGGCTCCGTGGCAGCGACCTGGGTGGGGTCGAAGCCGGTGCCGTCGTCGACGATGTCCAGGGCGACCTGGTCGCCCAGGTAGCTGAGGGTGACGTCCACGGTGTCGGCGCTGGCATGCCGGACGACGTTGGACAGGGCGGACTGGGCGATGCGCAGCAGCGCCATCTCGGTCGCGGCTGACAGCGGCACCGGGTCGCCGGTGCGGTGCAGGCGGGCGGTGATCCGGTGCCGTGCGGTCGTGGTGGCGCACAGCTGCTCGAGGGCTTCGACCAGGCCGGCGTCCTCCAGCGCGGGTGGGGTGAGCGCGGCGACGAAGCGGCGGGCCTCGGCGAGGTTGTCCACGGCGGCCTGCCGGGCCTGCGCGACGTGACGAGCGGCGGTCTGCGCGGTGTCGGGCAGCGCGCGTTCCGCGGCACGCAGCAGCAGCTGGATGCTGGACAGCCCTTGGGCCAGGGTGTCGTGGATCTCGCGGGCCAGCCGTTCCCGCTCGGCCAGCACCCCGGCCGAATGCTGGGCCGCGGCCAGATCCGCACGGGTGACGGTCAGCTCCTCGATCAGCTGCCGCCGCCGCTCACTCTCCCGATACAGGGCCTGGTAGCCCCGCACCACAGCGACCGCGACGGCCGCGCCGAGCAGCGGCCCAACCGTGATGGCCAACGTGAGCGCCCCGGCGTGAGCCGCGAATCCGGTGACCGCCACGAGCGCAGTGGCCAGTACCGCGACCACACCGGCTCGGCGCGGTAGCAGGTGCAGTTGCAGGAAATACAGCGGGAACGCCACCCACACTCCGTCCGCGGACAGGGCCAGCAGGACCAGCCACCCCGCGACGACCACGGCCAACCACACCCTGGCCGCCCGGCGCGACGCACGGACCCGCGCGAACCCCACCCCGGCGCCATAGGTCAACGCGAGCACGCTCGCCACCGCGACCACGAGCCACGCGTGCGCGCCGCCGCTGGCGACCGCCCGAGCGGCGGCCAGCACCAGCAGCCCGGCGAGGAGCAGGTGCAGGCACCACAGCAGGCCACGGGCCGTGCGGGGCAGGTGGGACGCGGTCGAAGACATGATCTATTCAGCGTACGGACAGCCACGCCCGGCCGGCCTCTATCAAAAGATGCAAGCCGCATCTGGTCTTGCGGCAGATGCCCGCACCCCCGCTCGGCGGCGACCGTAGACACAGCCGCATTACGTCAACGTGGAAGGGGGCCGGAACACCGTGTACGTCGCATGGCGCGATCTGAAGTTCGCCCGAGGCCGATTCGCTCTCATGGGCGCCGTCATCGTGCTGATCACCCTGCTCGTCGGGCTGCTGTCCGGCCTGACCGCCGGCCTCGGTCAGCAGAACATCTCCGCGATCACCGGCCTGCCCGCCGATCGCATCGCGTTCAACGCCCCCAACCGGGGGCAGGATCTGTCGTACGCCAACTCCACCGTCACCGCCGAGCAATGGCAGCGCTGGGCCCGCACGCCCGGCGTCACCAGCGCCGAACCACTCGGCATCAGCACCACCCGCGCCACCGCCGGCAGCACGACCGTCGCCGTGTCCGTGTTCGGCGTCCAGCCCGGCTCCCCGCTCGCACCGGCCGCCGACCGCATCGACGACCGATCCGTGGTGCTGTCTACCACCGCCGGCGGCGACCTCGGCCTCCACACGGGCGACACCCTCACCCTCGCCGGCCGGAGCCTGACCGTTGCCGCTGTCCGCGGCGACGCCTCCTACAGCCACACCCCGGTCGTCTGGACGAGCCTGGCCACCTGGCGCCTGACCACCCCACCAACCAGCGAGCCGGATCGGGCGACCGCGACTGTGATCGCCCTGACCACGACCAACGGAGCCGACATCACCGCTGGCAACCGAGCCGCCGGCACCCGCACCGTCACCCGCGACGACTCACTGTCCGCAATCGGCTCCTACACCTCCGAAAACGGCTCCCTGCAACTGATGCGCGGCTTCCTGTTCGCCATCTCCGCCCTGGTCATCGGCGCCTTCTTCACCGTCTGGACCATCCAGCGCAGCGGCGACGTCGCCGTCCTCAAAGCCCTCGGCGCCTCCACCGCGAGCCTGCTGCGCGACGCCCTCGGCCAAGCTGCCGTCCTGCTCACCGCGGGCACCCTGACCGGCACCGCCCTCGCCGCCGCAGCCGGCGCGCTCGTCGCCGGCACCACAGTGCCGTTCCTGCTCAGCCCCGCCACCATGCTCGTGCCCGCCTCGATCATGATCATGCTCGGGGTGTTCGGCGCGGCCCTGTCCATCCGCCGGATCACCTCCGTCGACCCGCTGACCGCCCTCGGGAGTGCCCGATGACCCTGACCCTGACCGACGTCACCCTCACCTACCCCGACGGCGACACCCGGCTGACCGCCCTCGACCACGTCACCCTTGACGTGCCTCGCGGCACCCTCGCCGCCGTCGTCGGTCCTTCCGGATCCGGCAAATCCAGCCTGCTCGCCGTCGCCGCCACCCTCATCACCCCGGACAGCGGCACCGTCACTATCGACGGCACCACCGTCAGCAACCTGAAACGCAGCGAGCAAGCCGCCATACGCCGTCGCAGCATCGGCATCGTCTTCCAGCAACCCAACCTGCTGCCCTCACTCACCGCCGCCGAACAACTCCAGGTCATGGCTGTCATCGACGGCCACCGACCCGCCGCCGCCCGCCGCCGCTCCCTCGACCTGCTCGACGCCGTCGGCATGGCCGCCCAAGCCGACCGCCGCCCACACCAGCTGTCCGGCGGCCAACGCCAACGCGTCAACATCGCCCGCGCCCTCATGAACAACCCCACCGTCCTGCTCATCGACGAACCCACCAGCGCCCTAGACCACGAACGCGGCGCCACCATCATCGAGCTGATCACCCAGCTCACCCACCAGCAAGCCACCGCCACCGTCCTCGTCACCCACGACCGCACCCACCTCACCGCCGCCGACCAGATCACCGAGGTCCGCGACGGCCGCCTTCTTGCTTTGACACGCTCGGAGTAGCCGATCCAGCGAAGACAACATCTTCGCAACCCCCTGTTTCGACGGAGCGGTGATTACCTGCTTCCGGTCGGGGCAGGGGGGAGGTTATCTGGCTCGGTCTGGGCATGCCAGGCGGTCTCGTATTCGTCGGGGCTGAGGTAGCCGAGTTCGCGTTGGATGCGAAAAACCGTTACCTCCACTACCCGCGTGGCTGCCGGCGGATCAGGGCCGCGTCGATGACGGCGGACGGGCCGGCCGGGCTGGGGTTGCGCTGCGCGGACGTCAGGTGCTCGGTGACGAGCCGGTGCACCTCGTCGGCGGCGCCCTGCTCGATGAGGGCGAGGATCCGGCCGTGCACCTCGCCGGCCGCGCGGCGTTCGCGCAGTGGCACGCCAGTGGTCTCCCGGATGCGGGTGGCCCAGTCCTGCTCGTGACTGGACCACAGGGCTTCCAGCGCCCCGGCGAGCACGATCAGCGGCGGGTTGCCGCACAGGCCGACGAGGGCCTCGTGGAAGCGGCGGGACACGCCGACGACCTCGACCAGGTCGTCGATGCGGGCCAGATACTCCTCGTGCAGCGCCCGCAGCCGCGGGACCACGGTGTCGGCCCGGTCGGGCCGGCCGGCGCACAGGGCGGCGCAGGCCGGCTCGACGTGGCGGAGCGCGGTGGCGACGTCGTCGATGCCGACGCGTTGCGCGGCGAGGACGAGGCCGAGGTTGTAGCCGAGGTTCGCCGGGGAGGGCCGGTGCACGACCGCACCGCCGAGCCGTCCCCGGCGGACCGTGATCAGGCCTTCCGCCTCCAGGATGCGCATCGCCTCGCGGAACGTCGGCATGCTCACCGGGTAGCGCTGGATGAGTTCCTCCGACTTGGGCAGCGGGGCGCCGTCTGCGAGCTCACCGCGCACGATCTGGCCGCGGATGTGATCGGCCACCTGCTCGGCGAGCCGGTCGGCTGAGACCATGAAGGCGGAGTCTAGTAGGCGTCCGGGTCGTCCTGGACCGCGGGTGGGACCGGGTGCCGGTATACCCTGGACGCGTTCTCCCAGGTCATCTTGCGCACGTCGGCGTCGGGCAGGCCACCGATCTCCTCCTCGATGGTGCGCTGGGTGTGCGGCCAGGTCGAGTCGCAGTGCGGGTAGTCCTGCTCGAGGAAGATGTGGTCGACGCCGATGACGTCGCGCAGCGCGAAGGACGACGGGTCCTCGACCGCGCAGAAGTAGAAGTTGCGCAGCAGCACCTCGGCTGGGGTCAGGTCGATGCCCTTCCAGGTGCCGTACATCTCGTGGTAGCTCAGCATGTGGTTGAGCCGGTCGACGAGGCCGGGCACCCAGCCGATGCCGCCCTCCGACAGCACGATCTTGATGTCGGGGAACCGCACCGGGATACGGGAGTACAACCAGTCCACGGCGGAGAACATCGAGTACCCGAAGAACAGCACGCCGACGACGTCCGGCGGGGCGTCCGGGGCGGTGGACGGCGAGGTTCCCGACGAGCCGATGTGCAGGTTGATGACGGTGCCGGTCTCCTCGCAGGCGCGCATGATCGGGTCCCAGTGCCCGGTGTGCAGCGACGGCATGCCGAGCAGGTGCGGTGCCTCGGTGAAGGTGACGGCCTTGAACCCGCGCTCGGCGTTACGGTAGATCTCCTGGGCGCCGACCTCGGGGTCCAGGAAGTACGGCAGCTGGCAGGGGATCATGCGGTCCGGGTAGGCGCCGGACCACGCCTCGATGTTCCAGTCGTTCCAGGCGCGGGTGGCGGCGAGGGCCAGCTCGGTGTCCTTCGTGGACAGTTGCAGGCGCTGGCCGGCGAAGCCGGGCAGGAACGACGGGAAGCACAGCGAGGCGTACACGCCGCTGAGGTCCATGTCCTTGATGCGTTCGTGGATGTCCCACGAGCCGCGGCGCATGTCGTCGAAGCGGCTCGGTTCCATGCTGTACTCGTCGACCGGCCGGCCGACGACAGCGTTGAAGCCGACGTTCGGGAACTCCTTGCCGTCGTAGATCCAGACGTGGCTGCCGTCCTGTTCGACGACCCGGGGCGTCTGCTCGGCGAACTTCGCCGGCATGCGGCCCTCGAACGCGTCGGGCGGCTCGACGATGTGGTCGTCGACGGAGATGAACGTGTACTTGCGGGGCTGGCGGGGCGGGTCGGGCAGGAAGGTCACCTTCGACCGGTCGGCGATGGTGAACGAACTGTTCTGCAGTAACTCGTCGATCGATGCCATGACGTTGCCTTTCAGTCCAGTACTTCGGGCTCGCGGCGCAGCAGTGAGCGCACGGCGCCGGCCCAGAACACGTCGGTGCCGCGCTCCAGCAGTGACTTCTTCATGCCGTGCCGCAGGCCGGGGGCGATCTCCAGGGGGTCGCGGCCGAGCAGCATGACGTCGTAGGCGAGGCGGCAGGCACGGTCGATGCTCGCCGAGCGGTATGTCGCCTCCTGGATCGTCGGGGCGGTGACGATGATGCCGTGGCTGGCGAGGATGACCACGGAGCTGTCCCCGATCCGGCGGGCCAGGTCGGCGCCGAGCGCGGCGTCGTCGACCTCGCCGGTGTATTCGTGCACGAACGCGAGGTCGCCGTCGTACATGCACCCGGTCTGGTGCACGATTTGCGGCAGCACCCCGATCGCGGCGAGCACGGTGACGTAGTACGGGTGGTTGTGCACGACGACCCTGGCGTCGGGCCGGACCCGGTGCAGTTCGGTGTGGATGTGGATGGCCGGGGTGACGTCCCACCGGCCGTCCAGGACGGTGCCGTCCCGGTCGACCACGCACAGGTCGGACGCGGAGATCTCCTCCCACCACAGGCCCCACGGGTTGACCCACATGGCACCTTCGGTGCCGCCTGGGCCGTCTTTGACCATGGTGATGTGGCCGGCGATGTTCTCGCTGAAGCCGCTGTTCCCCAGGATGCGGAACGCGCAGGCCAGGGCCTGCCGGTCGGTGAGGTCGACGCCGATCGGCGGGGTGATACGGGGCGACCAGGTGGCGGTCCCGCCGTCGCGCATGGGCGCGTCGGTCGAGCCGGGCGGTGCTGTCGTGAGTGTCACGGCTCACCTCCAAATCTTTTAGAAGATTAAGCCGCACTCCGCCCGCAAATCAAGCAATCGCTTGGTTGGATTCGCCTCGCCACCGACGTGGCGCCGCCCAAGGCGGCAGCATGACCACCCGGTGGATCGCCGGTCTGCTGGGACCACCGATCCACCGGGTGGACGACGTGTTCATCAAGCCCCGCGGGCCAGCGCTCCTTGGCGCAGATGACGACGCCCTTGCCGCCGGGCTGTTCGCGCCGGTAGTCGAAGGTGGCGTCCGGCCACCGGGCGCAGATGATCGAGACGTCCCTGGCGTCCTCGTCGGCGCGGTTCTCGACCCGGCCGAGCACGACGTACCGCGCGCCGGTGGACCCGCAGTCGGCCGTCTCGGACGTCGACGGGGTGGGTTTCCTCAGGCAGTCACCGGCGTCGGGGGCGGCCGGCTCTCCAACAACTGACCGTCCGTCGGGAGCCCCGCCGCGCTCACGCGGGCGGCGGGGTGTATCGGTAGACGGCGATGACGAAGTCGGGGCAGACGATCTGGCAGGCGGTACATCCAGTGCAGCCGTCGTGCAGCTCCGGATACCGGTAGCCCTGCTCGTTGACGGTCGCGGACATGCTCAGCACGCTGGGTGGGCAGGCGGCCAGGCACAGCTCGCAGCCCTTGCAGCGGTCGGTGTCGATGACGAGGGTGCCACGGCTCACGGGGTCGTTCCCTTCAGGACGGCCGCCGCGTCCGTCCACTCTGCACCGTCCACGACGGACGGTGGGAAGACGCCGCGGCGGCGCAGCGCGGCGACGGCGTTGTCGGCGGTGAGGCGCAGGTGCGCGAGGGCCGCAGCGCCGGCGGCGTCGGGGTCCCCGTCGCGGATCGCGGCGTATTCGGCGTGCAGGGCGGCGCGCTCGGCCGGCAGGGCGTCGTCGATGGAGAACCGGGCCGCGGCCGGGACCAGGCCGCTGAACGTGCGCAGCAGCGCCCGCAGGTGGTTGCGGGCGCCGGCGACGTTGACGACCCGGCGGAACTCGCGGGCCAGGGACTCGAATTCGGCCGGGTCGTCGCAGCCGGCCAGGCTCTCGTCGAGCTTGCCCAGAGCCTCCACGACCGCCGGGTCGCGGCGCGCGGCGACGCGGCGGTTGGTCAACGCGCTGAGCATGCCGTAGAGCTCGAACGCCTCCCGGACGGTGGCGTCGTCGAACTCCGCGACGAACGCCCGCTTGTAGTGGGCGCGTTCGACGAGACCGTCGCGCTCGAGCTGGATGAGGCCCTCGCGGACCGGCACCCGGCTCACGCCGAGCCGCGAAGCGATCTCGTCGAGGTCGAGACGCTGGCCGCTGCGCAGCTCACCGGCGAACAACAGGTCCAGCACGTGCGCCGCGACCGCCTCGCTGGTGTTGGCCCGCTGCAGCTTCACCGGGTCACCAGCTCGCCGATGCCGTACGTCTGCTCCATGGTGCCCTGCTGATACGACGGTCCTTCGGCGGTCGGCACGAACCAGCCGGTCGGGCACATGGTGAGGATCTCCACCAGGCTGAACCCGCCGCCGGCGAGCTGCGTCTCGAACGCCTTGCGCAGCATCCGTTTCGCCTGCAGCACCCCACCGGCGCTGGAGACGGCGCCGCGGGCGACGTAGCCGACGCCCTGCAGCGACGCGACCAGGTCGGCGACCGGGATCGGGTAGCCGTGGGTGTCCGGGTCGCGCCCGTCGATGCTGGTCTTGGTGCGCTGGCCGAGGACGGTGGTGGCGGTCTGCTGGCCGCCGGTGTCGCCGAAGACCCCGTTGTTGAGCATCACGCAGGTGATGTTCTCACCGCGGGCGGCGGCGTGCAGCACCTCCTGCAGCCCTTCGTTGGCCATGTCCCCGTCGCCCTGCAGGGTGAACACGGCGACGCCGGGGCGGACCCGTTTGATGCCGGTGGCGCACGCCGGGGCTCGGCCGTGCAGGCACTGCAGGACGTCGACGTCCATGATGCGCACGAAGCTGCCGTAGCAGCCGTGCCCGACGACGCCGATGCTGCGCTGCACGATGTCGAGCTCCTGCAGCACCTCCAGCAGGATCCGCAGGGCGACGGGCTCGCCGCAGCCGGGGCACAGCGAGTGCTCGCCGAGCAGGAGACTGGGCTTGAAGTCGGCGACCTGTTTCGCTGGGACGGCGGGCGGCCCGGACGTGTCGATGATCATGTCGCACCTAGGATTCGTTCGCGGATCACGGGGGCGTCGAGCAGGGGACCGTAGGAGAGCCCGGACTCGGCGATGCTGACCCCGCCGACGAACCGGACGGCGTCGCGGTCGGCGGCGTGGATGCGCACGTCGTCGAGCATCTGCCCGGCGTTGAGCTCGAAGACCAGGACGTTGCGGGCGCCGGTGGTGGCACGGCGCAGCGCGGCGCCGGGAAACGGCCACAGGGTGACGGGCCGGAACCAGCCGATGCGGTGGCCTTCGGCGCGCAGCTCGGTCACGACGTGCTCGACGAACTTCGCCGCCGTGCCGAACGCCACCACGACGGTCTCGGCGTCGTCCACCATGGACTCCTCGTGGCGCTGCTCCTCCGCGGCGATCCGGTCGAACTTGTCGGCGACCGCGCGCCAGTGCCCGTCGGGGCCGGGCCCGGGGTCGTTGGCCTTGCCCATCGCCCAGGTCCAGATCTGGCGGCTGCGGCCGGTGCCGCCGCCGGTGCCGTCCAGCGCCCAGTCCTTGGCCGGCAGCGGGCCGAAGTCGAGGGCCTGGACGTCGACGCCGACGCGGGTTTGCGCGAGCAGCGGGTCGCCGTACAGCATGACCGGCGCGCGGTGCTTGTCGGCGAGGTGGAACAGCAGCTGGGTGTGCTCGACGGCCTCCGGGACGTCCTTCGGGGCGAGGGTGATCGTGCGGTAGTCGCCCCAGCCGCCGCCGCGGGTGGCCTGGAAGTAGTCCTGCTGGTTGCGGGCCAGGTTGAACACGACGAACGGGGTCTCGTTGAGCGCGGCCTCGGCGATCGCCTCCTGCATCAGCGCGATGCCCTGCCCGCACGAGCCGGTCGCGGCGCGGGCTCCGGCCGCGGCGGCGCCGAGGGTCATGTTGACGCCTTCGATCTCGCTCTCCGCGTTGAGGCAGACCCCGCCGGCCTTGGGCAGCCGCCGTGACATCTCCTCCAGCAGGCCGGTGAACGGTGACATCGGGTAGCCGGTGAAGAACCGGCACCCGGCGGCGATCGCCGCCTCAGCCATGGCGGCCCCGCCGTCGAGCAGCTCCAGGCTCATGCCACACCGGCCCGCACGGTCAGGGCACCCGCCTCGAGGGCGCGCGCGTTGGCGGGGGCGTGCTGCTGCCGGTAGGGAGGCAGCAGTTCCTCCATCGCGGCGACCAGCGACGCCGCCGCCACCATCGTGGTGAGGGCGTTGTAGGCGCCGAGGAGGACGAACCCGGACGCGTTAGGCGCGCCGCAGTCCTTGGCCGCGGCCATCGCGTCGACGGCGAAGACCCGCAGGTCGGCGCGGAAGCTGTCGGGGTCGACGAGCGGGGTGTTGGCCACGACGAGGCCGCCGGGTCGGAGCCGGTCCTGCACGCCCTCGGCGAAGCGATGGTGGGCGAAGATCGCGGACCAGGCTGACGGCAGGATCGGCAGGGCGTGCAGTGGGGCGTCGCCGACGACGACGCCGGCCTTGGACGGCCCGCCGCGCATCTCGCCGCCGTAGTCCGCGGCGAGCATCGCATAGCGCCCCTCCCGGGTGGCGGCGAGGGCGAGGGTCTTCGCGAGCAGCTGGATGCCCTGCCCGCCGACCCCGGTGACGATGAGCTCCCGCTCCATCCGAGCCTCCCTTGACGAGATTTGAATATTGAATACAAAATCTAACCGCACCGTCAAGCACGGCCGAGGAGAGCATGAGATGCGGGCACTGGTACTGCACGGCTTCGGCGATCCGACCGTCGAGGAGGTCCCGGACCCGGTCCCCGGGCCGGACGAGGTCGTCATCGACGTCGCCTGCGTCCAGCCGAGCGTCACCGAGTGCATGCTCATCGCCGGTGACCCGGTCGCCATGCACGACGTCCTCGCCGCCCGGCTCGCCGCCGGGCCGACCCGCTTCGGCGGCCACGAGTTCGCCGGGGTCATCAGCATCGCCGGGCCGGGAAGCGGGCACGCGGTCGGGGACCGGGTGACCGCCGTCGAGACGGCCGCGTGCGGCACCTGCGCCGCCTGCCGCCGGGACCGCCCGGACGCCTGCCCCTCCCCCGGTGTGCTCGGCTTCACCCGGGCGGGGGCGTTCGCCGAGCGGGTCGCCGTGCCGGCGAAGTCGGTCGTCACCGTCCCGGACGGGGTCACCGCGGCGCAGGCCGCCGCCGTGCAGCCCCTCGCAGGCGCGCTGCACGGGCACGCCATCGCCGAGGTGCGGCCCGGCGACAGCGTCCTCATCCTCGGCGCCGGCGTGATGGGTGTGCTGCACACGCAGGTGGCCCGGCACGGCGGCGCCGGCCTGATCATCGTCACCGGCCGCAGCCCCGCCAAGCGGCGGCTCGCTCTCGCGGCCGGTGCCGATGCAGTCATCGACGCGACCGAGGACGTCCACGCCGCGGTCCTGGAGGCGACCGGCGGCATCGGCGCCGACGTGGTCTTCGAGACGGCGGGCGGCATGCCGAGCGCCGGACTCGCCGGCACGTCCACCTTGGACCTGGCCGCCCGATGCGTGCGGCGCGGCGGGCGGATCGTCATGGTCGCGGTCCTGCCCCGGCACGCGAGCGCACCGCTGGGCCTGCTGCGGGAGCGTGCCGTGGCACTGCTGCACCCGCGGTCCGGCGCGGGCGGCTACTCCCCCGGCGGCGGCGCGTTCGAGCAGGCGCTGCGCCTGGTGCGCCGCGGCGACGTCGACCTCGACTGCCTGGTGACGCACCGGCTCGACGGCGTCGACGCGCTGCCGAAGGCCCTGGAGATCACCCGCGACAAGGCGGCGCACGCCGCAGCCGGCCCCGCACAGGTCAGCATCGGCCCTTGGGACGCCGCATGAGCCTGCTGATCGGGGACATCGTCACGCTTGCCGCGCTCACCGCCCCTGGACGGACCGCTGCCACCCTCGGCGCGGAGGCGGTGACGTTCGCGGAGCTTGACGTCGCCGCGAACCGGACCGCGAACGCCCTCGCCGCCCGCGGGGTCGGCACCGGCGACATCGTGCTGTGGTGCGCGACGCCCACCCTGCGCTCCCTGGACGTGTTCGTCGCCTGCGCGCGGCTCGGCGCGGTGTTCGCCCCGCTGAACCCTGCCCTGCCGGTGCACGAACGCGACGCGGTCCGCCGGTACCTCGACCCCCGGCTCGTGCTGTCGGACCTCGCGTTCGGCGAGGCGGGAGTCGTACACCACGAAACCCTCGGCAACGGCTCCAGCGTCTGGGACCGGCGGCCGGTGGACGACGCGGCGCCGCACATCGTGTACCTGACCAGCGGTAGCACCGGCACACCGAAGGGCGCCCTGGTCAGCCACCGGGCGAGCTGGCTGCGTGCGGCACCCGGCGGCGGCACGTTCACCAGCGGCCTGCGCGGGCACGGCGGCGTGGTGTGCACGTTCCCGCTGTACCACTACGGCGGCTGGCACTACGTGATGGAGGCCTGGCAGCACCGCACCGCCGTGCACCTGGTGCGCCGCGCCGACGCCGTCGAGGTGATCGACGTGGTCCGCCGGCAGCGCCCCTCGGCGCTGTACTGCATCCCGGCGGTCTGGGAACGTCTGCTGGACCGGGAGCACCGCGCCGCCGACCTGCGCTCGCTCCTGCACGCCGACACCGGCACGTCCAGCGTCGCCGCGGACCTCGTCGAACGGATCAAGGCCAGGCTGCCCGGCACGACCACCACGATCCTGTACGGCTCCACCGAGGCCGGCCGGATGGCGGCACTGCACGACTGGGATCTGGCCCGCAAGCCCGGCAGCGTCGGGCGGGCCGCGACCCCGAACGCCTTGTGGCTGGCCGCCGACGGCGAGGTCTGCGTCGAAGGCCCCGCGCTGATGAACGGCTACCTCGGCGCCGACCCGCTCACCGGCGAGTACCGCTCCGGCGACCTCGGCCGCCTCGACGAGGACGGCTACCTGTTCCTGACCGGCCGCACCCGCGAGGTGATCCGCACCGGCGGCGAGTCGGTCGGTCCGGCGGAGGTCGAGCACGCGCTCCGCGACCTGCCGGGCGTGCTCGACGTGGCGGTCGTCGGCCTGCCCGACGACCGGTGGGGCGAGGTCGTCTGCGCGGTGTTCGTGGTCCCCGACGACTGCCCGCCGCCGACGGTGGCCCAGGTGCGGTCGCATGTGGAGGGCCGGCTCGCCGGGTTCAAGGTGCCCCGCCGAGTCGCGACGACCAGCACGATCCCCCGCACCCCCGCGACCGGCCAGATCCAGCGCGGCCGCCTGCGCGATCTGCTCACCGACCCGAAGGCCTGACGGCCCGGCAACGCCTTTCAGGCCCGCAGGCGCTGGCGGAGCTGGGCCTTGGCGACCTTGCCACCGGAGCCGCGGGGCAGGTCCGGCACGATCTCCAGGCGCTCCGGCCAGTTGTCCCGGGACACCCCGCGCGCGTCGAGGTGCTGGCGGAGCCCGTCGAGGTCGAGGGTCTCCGCGTCTCGCAGCACGACGAAGGCGCAGACCCGCTCGCCGAATGTCGGGTCCGGCACTGCCACCGCGGCGACCATGGCGACCGCGGGGTGCGAGCCGACGTGGTCCTCGACAGCGGCGGCGCTGATGTTCTTGCCGCCGCGGATGATGAAGTCGGACTTGCGGTCCACGACCCGCAGGTAGCCGTCGGCGTCGATGGTGCAGATGTCGCCGGTGAGCATCCAGCCGTCGGCCGTGAACAGCGCCTCGTTGGCGGCCGGGTCGGCGAAGTAGCCCAGGCACGTGGCGGGGCCGGCGCACGCGGCCTGGCCGGGGCCGCCGGCGGCGGTGACGTCGGTGCCGTCCTCGGCGAACAGCCGCACCCGCATCGCGTCGATGACCTTCCCGGCGGTGCGCAGCCGCTGGTCGGTGGTGTCGGTGACCGAGGTCCGCGACAGCGCGCCGGTCTCGTTGGAGCCGAAGAACTGCAACACTCTGGCGCCGGTGCGGCGTTCGAACTCGGCGGCCCGCTCGAACGGCACGGCCTCGCCGCCGGTGAACATGACCCGCAGCGACGACAGGTCCACGTCCGAGGCGACCGGCGAGTTGAGCATCATGATGAACTGGGTGCTGACGCAGCACACGACGGTGACCCGCTCGCGCTCGATGAGGCGCAGCGCCTCGTCGGCGGAGAAGCGGGGCATGACCACGGTCGGG
Source organism: Dactylosporangium sp. NPDC050588 (assembly GCF_040654975.1). Taxonomy (NCBI): domain Bacteria; kingdom Bacillati; phylum Actinomycetota; class Actinomycetes; order Micromonosporales; family Micromonosporaceae; genus Dactylosporangium; species Dactylosporangium sp. NPDC050588. The sequence goes on from NZ_JBFAJA010000004.1 coordinate 88,928, forward strand.
GCGCCCAGCAGCGTGGGGGTGAAGTTGGCGGTCCACTGCGCGAAGCCGTAGGGCGCCGGGATCAGCGTCAGGAACACGTCGTCGGGGCGCAGGTCGCCACACTCGACGGCGAGCTCGTGGTAGTAGAACCAGCGGTCCTGGTTGTGCACCACGCATTTGGGCATGCCGGTCGTGCCGGACGTCGAGTTCAGCAGGTGGATCTCGTCGCGGCGCAGCTCGTGCGCCCCTTTCGGCGCGACCGTGCCGTCCTCGAGTTTCTGGATTTCGAGGTGTACGACGATGCCGAGCCCCTCCACGAGTGCGGCGACCGGCTCGTCGCGGTGCCGGGCCAGACTGACGAGCGCGGTGGCACCCCCGACGGTGAGCAGGTGCCGGACCTCCAGACGGGCCGCCCGCGGGCCGATCGCGACGACGATCATGCCGGCCTTCATCGCGGCGAGGTACACGACGTGCACCTCGACGCCATCGGGCAGCAGGACCCCGACGCGGGTGCCGCGCGGGAGCCCGGCGTCGGCGAGCCGCTGCGCGAAGGCGGTGGAGCGGGCGTCGAACTGCGCCCAGGTGAGCCGGTCGTCGCCGGCGACGAAGGCGATGCCGTCCGGTTGCGCCGCGGCGTGCCGGCGGACGGTGTCGGGCAGCGTCTCGCCGTCCCGCACCTCGGCGAGACGGTCGGCGACGTAGCGCTCGTGGACGCTGCCGGGCGCCGGTGCGGCTCCGGCGGGGAACAGGTCGTGCACGAAGAACCCCCAAGACCTCTACCAAACAAGCGCTTGGTTGTGCCATTCTGTTCCTGGCCCTTCGAGCATGTCAAGGTAGGGAGCGCCGCGTGCCGGACCTCTGGACTGCCCCCGCCGGTACCCCGGCGGACCTTCGCATCCTGCCGTTACTGCCCATCCCGGCGGACGCCCACGTGGAGCAGCTCATCTGGCACGGCGACCCAACGGGTCACGGCGACGACCCGCTGCGGCTCACCTCCATGGAGGGTGCGACCGGCGGCCGGGTGGTGATGCTGCGGCTGGTGCGGGGTGAGCGGCTCGTCGCCGACCTCCGCGTGCGCCACGGCGCCCCCCGCGACGAGGCACCGCACCGGCTGCTGCGCACCGACCTCGGCCCGGGCGCCTCCCGCACCCGCACGTTCACGGTCACCGCGGACCAGACCACCGACCACGTCCCGGACACCGAGCCGGTGCTGAGCACACCGGCGCTCATCGCCTGCCTGGAGGACACCGCCGCCGACGTCCTGCGCCCGTATTTCGCGCCGGCAACCGCGTCACTGGGCACCTGGATCGGGGTGCGCCACACCGGCCCGGCCCGCACCGGCCAGCAGTTCGTGGTGACGGCCGTCCTCGCCGACGTCCGCGGCCGGCGCTACCTCTTCGACGTGCACGCCACCCTCGACGGCCGCCCCATCGGTGACGGCCAGGTGGCCCAGACCCTCATCAGGCACTGAAGCTGACCTACCTGGGCCGGCTTCACCGCCGCCCGGTAACGCGTCGTTGTCCTGACCGGCTCCCACCTCCCGCAGCGACGGCGGCGACGTATGCGGCACGGTGAACCCACCACCGTCGAGGTCCGCGACGGCGAGGAGGTGTTCGCCGCCGCGGCGTGCGGCCTCGACGAAGTCCGCTCGGTCCAACGCCCGCCCGGCGCCGCGGACGTCAGGCGGTGAAGCGCCGGGCCGCGTCGGCGCGCAGCGCCGCCTTGTCCACCTTGCCGCCGGTACCAAGGGGCAGCGACGGCAGGGCGACCAGGTACTCCGGCCAGTTCTGCTTCGACACCCCGGCCGCGTCCAGGTGCACCCGCAGGGCGTCGAGGGTCAGCTCGTCGCGGGTGACGATGTAGGCGCAGACGCGTTCGCCGAGAACCGGGTCGGGGACGGCGACGACGGCGGTCTGCGCGACCGACGGGTGGCCGCCGACCGCCTCCTCCACGACGAGCGCGCTCACGTTGTGGCCGCCGCGGATGATGAAGTCCGCGATCCGGCCGGTGATGGACAGGTAGCCGTCGCCGTCGATGGTGGCCACGTCGCCGGTCAGCAGCCAGCCGTCGGGACGGAACAGGGCGGCGTTCGCGGCGTCGTCGTCGAGGTAGCCGGGGGTGCAGCCGGGGCCGCTGGCGGCCACCTGGCCCAGTCCCCCGGCGGCGGTGACGTCGGCGCCGTCGGCGAGCAGCCGCAGCCGCGCCCCGGGGATCGGCCGGCCGGCGGTGGTCAGCCTGGCCGTGCGCGGGTCGTCCACGGTGGTCACCGACAGCGGGCCGGCCTCGTTGGAGCCGTAGAACTGCAGCACCGCGCAGCCGGTCCGTTCCTCGAACTCGCGGGCCCGCTCGACCGGCACTCGTTCCCCGCCGGTGAACATGACCCGTAGCGAGGAAAGGTCCGTGGTCGCGAACGCCGGTGAGTTCAGCAGCATGATGAACTGGGCGGTGACCGCGCACAGCACGGTGACCCGGTGTTCCTCGATGAGCCGCAGTGTCTCGGCGGCGTCGAACTCGGCGGTGAGCACGGTCGGGTAGCCGTACATGGCCGGCACGACGTGGGCGCTCCACAGCCCGAAGCCGTACGGGGCGGGCAGCACACTGGCGAAGACCTCATCGGGGCCGAACCGGCCGGCGGCGTGGGCGAGGGGTCCGAAGTACTTGCGGTTGTTCATCGTCTGCCGTACGCACTTCGGCAGCCCCGTCGTGCCGGACGTGGAGTTGACGAAGAACAGGTCGTCCGCGCCGAGCCCAGGGCCCGGGTGGCCGGCGGCGGGCAGGGACGCCAGGTCGAGTGGTACGTGCCGGGGCGCGCCGCAGCGCGCGGCGATCTCCGCGCCCGGCCGGCCGCGGTGCGACCAGCGGGTGGCGAGTCCCACCGCACCGGTCTTGGCCAGCAGGTGGATGATCTCGGCGTCGCCGGCCCGAGGGCCGATCCCGACGGTGACCAGGCCGGCCTTCTGCGCGGCGAGGTAGGCGACGTGGGTCAGCGCGCCGCCGGTGAGCAGGACGGCGAGCCGGTCCCCGGGCGCGAACCCGGCATCCACATAGGACTGTGCCAGGCGTGATGACAGGACGTCGTATTCGCCCCAGGTGAAGGTGCCCTCGGGGGCGATGAACGCGACCCGGTCGGGGTCGTTGCGGGCGACCATCGCGGCGATCGTCTCGGCGGTCCAGGTGCCGGAGGCGTGGTGGGCGACGACGACGTCCGGAGGGTACTCAGACACCGGCGCCGCCGTCCAGGCGCAGCACGGCACCGGTGGCGAAGCGCGCTTCGGCGGAGCCGAGGTAGGCGATCGCGGCGGCGACCTCGTCCGGCTCGGCGACCGGCGGGTCGAGCAGCGCCCGGGCGTGCCCGGCCAGCCGCGGGTCCTGGTCCGGCACGGGCACCAGGTCACGTTTCAGCGGCGTGTCCACGGACCCCGGACACACGCAGGCGACCCGCACCCCATCCGGCGCGTACTCCACGGCGAGGGCCCGGGTGAGCGCGACGACCCCGCCCTTCGCGGCGGAATACGCGGCGCTGTACCGCCAGCCGCGGACCCCTGCCAGGGACGCGACGTTGACGACGGCACCCCGCGCGGCGATCAGGTGCGGCAGCGCGGTCCGGCAGGCGAGGAACGTGCCGGTGAGGTTCACCGCGAGGATCCGGTCCCACTCGGCGAGGGTGACGTCGGTGGTGTGCGCGTAGGAGGCGACCCCGGCGACGTTGGCGAGCAGGTCGATCCGGCCGCCCCAGCCGGCCGCGTCGGCGACGGCGGCGGCGACCTGATCTTCGTCGCGCAGGTCGCAGCGGATGCCGTGCACCCCGTCGATGTCCACGGCGGCCGTGTCGAGGCCGGCGACGCGGGCGCCCTCGTCCCGCAGGCGGGTCGCGACGGCCCGCCCGATGCCGGAGGCGGCACCGGTGACGAGGGCGACGCGGCCGTCGTACCGTCGCGGCATCAGCGACCGCCGTCGCGCATCGACCGGGCGTCGTGCCCGGCGAGGGAGTCGTGGCCGACCTCGGCGTTGTGCGCGTGGGCGACGTGGTGCAGGCCGAACACCGAGTCCATCCCGGCGCGCAGGCCCATCAGGTCCTCGGCCTGGTTGACCGCCTTCTTCGTCAGGGCGAGGCCGAGGCGGGGCATCTCCGCGATCCGCCGGGCGATGTCCATCGTGGACGATTCCAGGTCGGCGCGTGGCACGACCCGGTTGATCATGCCGAGTTGCAGGGCGCGGTCGGCGTACACCCGCTCACCGAGGAACAGGAACTCCTTGGCGTGCCGGGGACCCATCACCCACGGGTGGGCGAAATACTCGACGCCCGGGATGCCCATGCGCACCACCGGGTCGGCGAAGAACGCGTCGTCGGCGGCGATGATGAGGTCGCAGCACCAGGCCAGCATCAGCCCGCCGGCGATGCAGGCGCCCTGGACCGCGGCGATGGTCGGCTTCGGCAGTTCCCGCCAGCGCCGGCACATGCCGAGGTACACCTCGGACTCGCGGGCGAAGCGGCTCTCCGCGCCGGGTTTGCCGACGTGGTCCCACCACAGGCCGGCGCGGCGCGGGAACGTGGTGTCGATGTCCCGGCCGGGTGTGCCGATGTCGTGCCCGGCGGAGAAGTGTTTGCCCTCCCCCGTGAGCACGATGACCTTGACCTCGTCGTCGTCGGCGGCGCGGTACAGCGCGTCGTCGAGCGCGTAGGTCATCGCGGAGTTCTGGGCGTTGCGGTACTGCGGCCGGTGCATCGTCACGACCGCGACCGGGCCTTCGGTGCGATACCGGACGACGTCTGCTTCGTCGGTCATGTCCCTTGCTCCTTCAGGCCGATGGTGGTGGCGAGGGCGGCGAGGCGGTCGCCGGGGCCGGCGAGGGCGGCGAGGGCCCAGGCGCGTTTGGCGAAGCGGTGCAGTTCGTATTCGACGGTGTAGCCGATGGCGCCGTGGCACTGGATCGCGGCGCGGCTCGCCGCGTGCGCGGCGTCGGCGGCGAGCACGACGGCGCCGTCGACGGCGGGTCCCGCGTCCGCGCCTTCCTGCAGGGCCCAGGCGGCGGCAAGGACGGCGGGCCGGGCGAACTCCAGGCCGAGGTACGCGTCGGCGAGCTGGTGCTTGACGGCCTGGAAGCTGCCGACGGGCGCCCCGAACTGGTGGCGATGCTGGACGTAGCCGACGGTCAGGTCGAGCATCCGCCGGCCGAGCCCGACCAGTTCGGCGGCGTGACCGAGGGCGGTCCGCGCGGCGGCGGCCTCGACGAGTGCCGGGTCGTCGGTGAGGACGCCGGCAGCCATGGAGACGACGGCGTCGAGACTGGTGTCCACAGTGGATGCGGCAGTGCTCAGGCCACCGATCCGGGCGACACCGCCGTCGAGGTGCAGCACGAGGTCGGCGTGCCCGCCGAACGGGGTGAGGCCGCCCGGCCCGGCGACCGCGATCCGCAGCGACCCGGTGGCGGCCGCGGCGGCCCGGTCGTCGTCGAGCGCGGCGAGCAGCGGCACGGCGACGAACGCGGTCGCGGTGACCGGCAGCGCGACGGCGGCGTAGCCGACCTCCTCAAGGACCGGGACGAGGTCGGTCTCGTCCAGGCCGAGGTCGGCCATGGCGGCGAACACGCCGAGATCGGCGAGCGTGGACCAGCCGCCCGCAGCGAGCGGCGCCCGCACCGCGTCGCGCAGCGCGGTCTGGTCCTCAGTCAACGCGAACCGCACAGTGGCTTCCTTTCACGCTCGTGGCAGGCCGAGCACCCGCTCGGCGACGATGTTGCGCTGGATCTCGTTGGTGCCGGCGTAGATCGGGCCGGCGAGCGAGAACTGGAAGCCGCGGGTCCACGGCGAGTCGAGGACCGCTTCCGCGCCGAGCAGCTCCAGGGCGATCTCGTGCAGCTCGATGTCCAGCCGCGACCAGAACAGCTTGTTGAGGCTCGATCGGGCGCCGGGTGGTCGCCCTTCGACGAGGTCGGTGACCTGGTTGAGGGTGAACAGCTGGTAGGCGCGGGCGTTGAGCCAGGCCCGGGTGACCCGCTCCCGCATGACGGGCCGTAGCCGGTCGCCCTGCGCGGCGGCGAGCGCGACGAGCCGCTGCGCGGTGTGCAGGAACCGGCCCGGGGAGCGCAGCGTGAGGCCGCGTTCGGAGCCGGTCGTGGACATGGCGACCTGCCAGCCCTTGCCGGGTTCGCCGAGGACGGCGTCGGCGGGGACGAACACGTCGTCGAAGAAGACCTCGGCGAAGCCCTCGTCGCCGTCGAGGCGGCCGAAGCCGCGGACCGTCACCCCGTCGGCGTCCAGGGGGACCAGGAAGTAGGTGAGGCCGCGGTGCCGGGCGGCGGCCGGGTCGGTGCGGAACAGACCGAAGAGGTGGGTGCTGAAGGCGCCTCGGGTGGTCCAGGTCTTCTGCCCGTTGAGCCGCCAGCCGCCGTCGACGGGTTCGGCGCGGCTGCTGATGGCGGCGAGGTCGCTGCCGGCGCCGGGCTCGGACCAGCCCTGGCACCACAGGTCCCGGGCGGCGGCCATCCGAGGCAGGAGGGTGTCCTGCTGCACAGCGGTGCCGAACTCGAACAGCGTCGGGGCGAGCAGGAAGATGCCGTTCTGGGTGACGCGCTGCGGTGCGCCGGCGGCGTAGTACTCCTCCTCGAAGACGAGCCACTGCCACAGCGAGGCGTCGCGGCCGCCGTACCGGCGTGGCCACGACACGACGGCCCAGCCGGCGTCGAACAGGGCGCGTTCCCAGTGCAGGTGCGCGGCGAAGCCCTCGCGGGTGTCGCCGGACGGCAGCGGGCCGGGCACGTTGGCTCGCAGCCAGGCCCGTGCCTCGGCGCGGAAGGCGGCCTCGTCCGGGGTGTCTTCCAGGCGGATTCCGGTCACTGGCCGAACTCGTCTCGGACCTTGTCGGCCACGCCGGTGAGGTTGAGCTCGAAGGTGAAACCCTGCTCGTAGCGGTAGCTGCGTTTCGGGTCCCACGGGTCGATGCCGTTGAGCGACTCCTTCGCGGCCCGGATGACCGCCGGGTCCTTGGCCGCGATGTCGTGGGCGACGGCGAACGCGGCGGCCCGCAGCTCGTCGCGGGGCACGACGGTGAGGACCGAGCCGAACGCGTGCAGCTCGGCGGCGGTCGCGGTCGCCGACGTGTACATCATGGCCCGCATCTTGTGCTGCGGCACCAGCCGCGACAGGTGCGTGGCCGCGCCGAGGGCGCCCCGGTCGACCTCCGGCAGCCCGAACGTGGCGTCGTCGGAGGCGACGATGACGTCGGCGTTGCCGACCAGGCCGATGCCGCCGCCGAGGCAGAACCCGTGCACGGCGGCGATGACGGGGACCGGGCAGTCGTAGACGGCGCTGAACGCGGCCGCGCAGCCACGGTTGGCCCCGACGAGGGCGCCGTAGCCGGTGCTCGCCTGGATTTCCTTGATGTCGACGCCGGCGTTGAAACCGCGTCCCTCGGCGCGCAGCACGACCGCGCGGACGCCCGCGTCGGCGCCGGCCGCGTCGAGGGCGGCGGCGAGGGCGAACCAGCCGGCCACCGGCAGCGCGTTCACCGGCGGGTTGGCCATGACGATCTCGGCCACCCCGAGTTCGTCCACTGTGGACTCGATCACGATGCCTCCGTGGTGAAGGTCGCCCAGCCGTACACGGCGACGATGCCGTCCTGGGTGGTGCACGTCATCTCGACGTCGAAGCTGTCCTCGTCCTGCCGCACGACGGTGCCGTCGCAGGTGACGGTGTCGCCAGGGAAGACCTGGGCGGCGAAGCGGACCCGGAAGGAGCGGACCGCCGCGGCGCCGAACCGGTCGGTCGCCCAGGTCGCCAGGAACCCGGCCTGCAGCATGCCCAGTGACAGCGGCGCCGGCATCCCGGCCGCCAGGGCGAACAGCTCGTCGTGGTGGATCGGGTTGAAGTCCCCGGACGCCCCCTGGTAACGCACCAGGTCAGTCCGAGTCAGCGGGCCGTGGACGGAGGCGGTCATGCCGTCACCTCCGCTTCGGCGCCGCCCTGACCTTGGGACTGCGCTGCCGGTTGACCGGCCCCTCCGCTGCGCTGCGTACCGGTCACTGCCGTCTCCACGCCGGTGAGGCGGGCGGTGGCGACGTGGCGGCCGGTCTCGTCGCGGAACTCGGTGACCATCACCGCGAAGGTGAGGGTGCCGCTGCGGCCCTCCTTGCGGGTGACCGACTCGATCCGGGATCGCCCGGTGAGCCGGTCGCCGGCGCGGGGTGGCGGGCCGTGGAACACGAACTCCTGCTCCGCGTGCAACCCCTTGCGCTGGTCCATCGCGACCGCCTGCCAGGGATCGGACTCCCCGGTCTGCCAGAAGAACGCGGTGGTCAGGAACGTCGGCGGGATCACCGGGTCCTCCGCCGTCAGATAGTCGGGGTTCGCCGAGCCGGTCGCGCGGGCGAACTCGCGGATCTTGCCGCGTTCGATGTCGAGGGTGAACGGCTCGCCGGTCACCCCGACTGCACTGTCGTCGACCATGCCGGCCTCTCTACGGGTGTTGACTGCTGACCGAGACGACCTCGCCGGTCATGTACGAGCTGTATTCGCTGGCCAGGAACACGATCACGTTGGCGATCTCCCACGGCTCCGCGGGGCGGCCGAACGCCTCCCGGGTGGACAGCTCGGCGAGCAGTTCGTCCGTGGTGACCTTCGCCAGGTGCGGGTGCATCGCCAGGCTGGGCGCGACGGCGTTGACCCGCACCCCGGAGCGGGCCGCCTCGATGGCGGAGCAGCGGGTGAGCGCCATGACCCCGGCCTTCGCCGCGGCGTAGTGCGCCTGGCCCTCCTGGGCCCGCCAGCCGATGACGGAGGCGTTGTTGACCACCACCCCGGTGCCGCGCGGGATCATGTGCCGCAGTGCCGCCCTGGTACAGCGGAAGGTGCCGGTGAGCGTGACGTCCAGGACCGTGCTCCACTGCTCGTCGGTCATGTCCACGACGGCGGCGGTGCCACCGAGCCCGGCGTTGTTGACCAGCACGTCGAGCCCGCCACCGAAATGCGAGACGGCGGTGGCGAAGAGGTGCTCCACCTGGGCCTGGTCGGTGACGTCGCACGGCACGCCGAGGACGCCGAGGCGTTCGGCGGCTTCGGCGAGGCGGCGCTCGTGCCGGTCGGAGACGACGACCGTGGCGCCCTCCTCGACGCACCGCTCAGCGGTGGCGAAGCCGATGCCGGTGCCCGCGGCGGCGGTGATCAGCACGGTGCGACCGGCGAGCAGCCCGTGGCCCGATGTCCTGTTCGGCATGGTCACGACTCTACCAAGCGCTTGCTTGGCTGACCAGAGGCACGCCGGGCCTGATCGAGCGGCACCGCGACCGCCGCGGTCGTCGACAGCCGCGGCCGGTCCGGCTCCTCCTCCGTCAACGGCGTAGCAGGTCGCAACGAGTCGCGGCTGCGCACGGCCAGGGCCTGATACACCGCCGTCCCGTGCGCCTTCCAGGCCAGTTCCACGTCCGTCAGGTCCCGCACGACCTTCGCCGGCGCGCCGGCCGCCAGGGTCCTCGGCGGCACCACGAACTCGGCCCTGACGAGGGAGTGCGCGCCGACGAACGCGTATTCGCCGACGTCGACGCCGTCCAGCACGACCGCGTTGATGCCGATGAGCGCGCCGGCGCCGACGCGGCAGCCGTGCAGGACCGCGCCGTGCCCGACGTGTCCGTCCGGGCCGAGGGTCAGGACCGTGCCGGGGAAGGTGTGCAGGACGCAGGAGTCCTGGACGTTCGAGCCGGCCGCCATGACGATGCGCCCGAAGTCGCCGCGCAGGCTGGCGAGTGGGCCGACGTAGCAGCCGGCGCCGACGTGGACGTCGCCGATGAGCACCGCGGTCGGATGGACGTACGCGGTCGGGTGGACGACCGGCACGACGCCCTCGATGGCGTAGGCGGGCATCAGGCGAACCGCTTCAGCGTGTCCGCGGCCTCGGCCATGATGCGCTCGATGAGCTCCGCGCAGCTGGGCAGGTCGTCGATGAGCCCGGCAACCTGGCCGGTGGCCATGACGCCGGCGTCGGCGCGGCCGTCGACCATGGCGGCGCGGATCAGCATCGGGGTGTTCGCGGCGAGGACGAGCTGGCTGAGGCGCAGGTCGTGGCTGCCGCGCATGGCCCGGCCCTCGCGCAGCATGCTCAGCCACGACCGGCCCGTCAGCTTCCGCAGCACCTGCGCGTTGCGGACCGCGCGGGGCAGCCGCCGCAGCGCGCCGGTGTCGGCGAGGCCATCGACGAAGGGGGTGCGCAGGACCCGCTGCGGCACGCCGTCCAGCGCCGCGGTGACGACCGTGTCGGTGACGGTGGCGTCGAGGTACCGCTGCTTCACCGCCGCACCGACCGGGCTGTCGCTGGTGAGCAGGAACCGGGTCCCCATCGCGATCCCGGCGGCGCCGTAGGCGAGGGCGGCGACCAGGCCGCGTCCGTCGAAGAAGCCGCCGGCGGCGATGACCGGAATGTCGACGGCGTCGACGACCTGGGGCAGCAGCAGGGTGGTGGGGACCGGGCCGGTGTGCCCGCCGCCCTCGCCACCCTGCACGACGACGGCGTCCACGCCCCACGCGGCGACCTTCTCCGCGTGCCGGCGCGCCCCGACGGACGGCACCACCACCACGCCGGCGGCCTTGAGCCGCTCGATCAGTTCGGGCTTCGGCGCGAGGGCGAACGAGGCCACCCGTACACCTTCCCGGATGAGCAGATCGGCGCGCTGTGCCGCATCGGGGGCGTCGGCGCGCAGGTTGACCCCGAACGGCGCGTCGGTCAGCCGCCGCACGTCGGCGACCGCGGTCACCAGTTCCTCGTAGGACAGGGTCGCGCTGGCGAGGATGCCGAGGCCGCCGGCGTTGGAGGTGGCGGCGGTGAGCCGGGCGTCGGAGACCCAGCCCATGCCGGTCTGCACGATCGGGTACCGGATGCCGAACAGCTCGCAGATCGGCGTCCGCAGCGCGCTCACGTGTCGACTTCCCGCGAACGGACCGAGGCAGGGTCGATGACCTCGCGGATCAGGGCGAGTTCGGCGTCGGTCGGCAGCCGGGTCTGCGGTACGTCGGCGGGCACGGTCAGCTCGAAGCCGGTCGCGGAAACGATCTCGTCGACGGTGACGCCGGGATGCACCGAGACCAGACGCATCCGGTGGTCGTCGGTGCCGAAATCGAAGACGCCGAGGTTGCTGACCACCCGCCGGATCTCGTGGTAGCGGCCGGCGGCCGGGTTCGCGGCGGCCCGGTCGTAGCCGACGCCGCTGACCATGTCGACCGCGGCGACGAACGAGCGCCGCCCGTGCCGGGGCACCCAGTAGCTGGTGGGGTGATTGACGGTGTTGCCGGGCGCGCCGCGGACGCCGAGCAGCGCCCGGGTCGGGCGGGCGAAGTCGCCGATGGCGGAGATGTTGGCGTTGCCGTAGCGGTCGATCTGGCTGGGGCCCATCATGACGTGCCGGCGGCCGGTGTACAGCAGGTCGAACACGGCCCGGAACGGGATCCAGCCTTCGACGACCGGCGGGGTGGTGCCGATCGCCCAGGTGCCCTGGGTCAGGTACGCCTCGCCGTCGGACAGCAGCAAGTCCGGCGCGAAGGTGGCACGGGCCAGCCGGGCGGCGATGCTCGGCACCAGGCCGATCGGGCTGGCGAGGATCTCCCCGTCGCCGCGCCACACCTCGGCGCAGGCCACGACGCACACCTCAGCGCGAGTGACAGTGCTCATGCTGTTGCTCACGTCAGGACCTCCAGGTACCGGTCGTAGAACGCCGCCCACGCCTGCGGGTCGGCGGCGGCCGCGACGTATTCGCGCTGGAACGCCTCGTCTCGGCCGTAGTCAGGGGCGCAGGAGGTGAAGTGCGCGCCGCGGGGCGCCTCGACGACCCCGTGCACCATCCACCGCTGCAACAGCAGCGACTGCACGGGTGCGGTCCGGGTGAGCTCGGCGGTGTCGACGATCTGCTCGCACGACACGTAGGCCTTGTCGGCGGCGCTGCAGAACAGGTCGTCGAAGTACGGGTCGGGCCCCAGGTACTGGGCGTTGCCGTGCACGTCGGCCCGGTTGAGGTGCACCAGGGCCGCATCGAGGCGCACCGCCGGGATCGCGACGAGTTCCTCGTCGTCGTAGGGCGAGGCGACGGTCCGCAGCGCGGGGTTGACCTTCAGCACGTCGGAGCCGAGCCCGGCACGGCTGGGCATGAAGGGCAGCCGGCACGCTGCGGCGTACAACGCCCAGCGCAGCATGCCCTCGTCGTATTCGGTCACTTCCACCGCGCCCGCCTGGCGGGCCGCCTGGAAGTGCGGCTCGAGCGGGATCGTGTCCAGGGAGACGAACCCGTACACCAGGCGGCGGACCTTCTTGGCGGCCAGGAGCAGGCCGACGTCAGGGCCGCCGTAGCTGACGATGGTCAGGTCGGTGAGGTCGGAGCGCAGGATCGCGCGCACCAGGGACATCGGTTTGCGTCTGGATCCCCAGCCGCCGATCCCGATCGTCATGCCCGAGCGCAGCTGTGCCACGACCTCATCTTCGGTCATCTGCTTGTTCGCCATCGCCGCCTTCTTCACCGCGCAGGCTGGACCTTGCCCGATGAACGTACCAAGCGCTTGCTTGATTGCGCTACACTCGCTGCCGAGCCGTATCTCACGGCCGCGGTCCACGTAGACTCCTGGTGCGAACGGGATTGACGAGGCTGCACAACGACATCGGTGAGGAAGAGCGGGATGGCACGAGAGCCTGGGGATCGACGCGAGCGGATTCTCGCCAGCGCTGCGGCGCTGTTCGCCCGTAAGGGCGTCTCGGCCACGACCGTGCGCGAGATCGCCGACGAGGCCGGCATCCTGTCCGGCAGCCTGTATCACCACTTCGAGTCCAAGGAAGCCATGGTCGACGAGATCGTGACCTCCTACCTGGACGACCTGCGCACCCGCTACAAGCGCGTGCTGGACGGCGAAAGCCACCCGCGGACCCGCCTGCACGACCTCATCGTGGCCTCGCTCGAGGTCGTCGAGGCGCACCCGCACGCCACCGAGATCTACCAGAACGATGTCAACTATCTGACCCAGATCGAACGGTTCGGATATCTGCGCACCGCCGGCAAAGAGGTGCAGAGCACCTGGCTGTCCGTCATCGAGGCAGGCATCGCCGAGGGCGTCATCCGCGACGACCTGGACCCCAAGATCCTCTACCGGTTGATGCGTGACGCCGTCTGGCTGTCGGTGCGCTGGTTCAAGCCCACCGCGGCGTACCCGATCACCCGCCTCGCCGAGGACTGCACCTCACTGTTCCTGGACGGCCTGGCCAAGTCCCGCTAGCTTGATCTTCAACCTCGGGTGGGCTGGCATCGACCCTGGCTGATCATGGGTGCAGCCCTTGATCGATCATTCCTCTTGCCTGGGAAGAAGATCCGATCAAGGGCTGCGGAGGATCAGCGTGCCTGACGGTGGCCGTGGTGGTGCGGGTGGGAATCTCGGCCGGTTCCGCGAGGAAGAAGTCCACCAGTCCCCGACCACGCCGAACAGGCTAAAGATCAAGTTGGGCGCGGTGCAGGCCGACCGGGCTGATCGGGCCGACGGCACCGGCCGCGAAGGCCGCCTCGACCTTCTCCACCGTCCACTCGGCGTCCTGGGCTCCGGTGCCCTGCACGACGGGGTGCGCGATCATCGACAGCTCGTCGCCGTCGATGCGGACCACCTGCCCGTGCACGGCCGCGGCGGCGTCGGAGAGCAGGTAGATGACCGCCGGGGCGTTCTGCTCCGGCGGCTTGTGCACGTTCTGTCCCTTCGCGGCCGCGCCGAGGTACGCCTCGAACGTGTCGGCCATCCGGGTGTGCGCGTTCGGTGAGACGGCGTTGACCCTCACCCCCGTGCCGGTCAGGTCGGCCGCCCAGCAGTAGGTGAGCGAGGCGACGCCGCCCTTGCTGGCCCCGTAGGCGCCCATTGCCGCCGACCCGGCGTGCGCGCCGGACGTCACGTTCACCACCGAGCCGCCGCCCTGCGCGAGCATCGCCCGGATCGCGTGCAGGCCGCAGTACGCCGTGCCGAGCAGGTTCACCTCGATGACGGCGCGGAACTCGTCGGGGTCCTGCTGCGACGGGTGCGCGAGGCGGAAGATCCCGGCGTTGTTGACCAGGCCGTCGATCGCGCCGAACACCTCGACGCACCGCTCGACCACCGCGCCGGCGCCGTCCCAGGTGCTGATCGTGCCGACCGCCACGTCGGCCTGGCCGCCGGACGCGGTGATCTGCGCAGCGACGGTCAGAGCGAGGTCGGCGTCGACGTCGTTGACGAGCACCGCCGCCCCCTCGGCCGCGGCGAGGCGGGCGTAGGCGGCGCCGAGGCCCCGCCCGGCGCCCGTGACGACGACCGCCTTGCCGTCCAGGGCACCCATCAGGCGAGCCGCTCGATCACCATGGCCATGCCCTGCCCGCCGGCGGTGCACATGGTCTCCAGGCCGAACTGTGCGTCGCGGTGCACGAGGCCGTTGAGCAGCGTGGTGGCGATCCGGGCGCCGGTCATCCCGAACGGGTGGCCGACCGCGATGGCACCGCCGTGCACATTGACGCGCTCCGGGTCGGCGCCCATCTGCCGGTACGCCGGGATCGCCTGCGCGGCGAACGCCTCGTTGATCTCGACCAGGTCGATGTCGCCGATGCCCAGGCCCGCGTTGGCGAGGGCGCGGCGGGTCGCCTCGACCGGGCCGAGGCCCATGATCTCCGGGCTGAGCGCGGACACGCCGGTGCTGACGATCCGCGCGAGGGGGGTCAGGCCGAGCTCGCGGGCCCGCACGTCGCTGAGCACGACCAGGGCGGCGGCGCCGTCGTTGAGCGGGCAGCAGTTGCCGGCGGTGACGGTGCCGTCGGGTCGGAACACGGGTTGCAGCGCCGCGACCTTCTCCAGGGTGACGCCGGCCCGCGGCCCGTCGTCGTGGCGCAGCACGGTGCCGTCGGGCAGGGTGACCGGGGTGATGTCACGGTCCCAGAAGCCGTCGGCGAGGGCCTTCTCGGCGTTGTTCTGGCTGCGGACCGCGAACTCGTCCTGTTCGAGCCGGGTGATCCCGCACAGCTCGGCGACGTTCTCGGCGGTCTCCCCCATCGCGATGTACACGTCGGGCAGCTCCCCGCGGTCCCGCGGGTCCGACCAGGGCCGGGACCCGGTGATGCCGTCGAAGCGCGGGTTGCGGGTGCCGGGCATGCCATCCGCCTTCCCCAATGGGTAGTGCGAGACAACCTCGGCGCCGGCGGCGACGAACGCGTGCCCCTCTCCGGCCTTGATCGCGTGGAACGCCATCCGGATCGCCTGCAGCGACGACGCGCAGTACCGGTTGACGGTCGTGCCGGGCACCATGTCCAGGCCGAGGTGCATCGCGACCTGCCGGCCGAGGTTGTACCCCTGTTCGCCGGCCGGCTGGGCGCAGCCGAGCATGAGGTCGTCCAGCGTCCGCGGGTCCAGCGACGGGACCCGCTCCAGGGCCAGGCGCACGACCTGCGCGGCGAGGTCGTCGGCGCGCACGCCGGCGAGGGAACCCTTGTAGGCGCGACCGATCGGCGAACGCACGGCCGAGACGATGACGGCGTCAGGCATCTGCGCAGCCCCTTTCCTTGACGGTTACTGGGAGACCGTCCAGCCGCCGTCGACGGGCAGCAGGACGCCGTTGATGTACGCGGCAGACGGGGAGAGCAGGAACAGCACCGCGGCGGCGACGTCCTCGGGGCGCCCCGCGCGGCGCATCGGGTTGCGGGCGATGAGGTCCCGGCCGAGCGGCGTGTCGCCGAACCCGGCCATCCTCGGCGTGTCGATGAAGCCGGGGGCGACGGCGTTGGCGCGCACCGCCGGCGCGATCCGGGTGGCGAGGTGGCGGGTGTAGCCGGCGATGGCGGCCTTGCCGGCCGAGTACCAGGCCGAGTCGGTGCCGACGAGATTCCCGGCGACGGAGGCGACGTTGACCACCGCCGCGCCCTCGGGCGGGCCGGTGCGCAGCCAGGCCGTGGTGACGGTCTCGACGCTGCCGGCGGTCGCGGTGAGGCCCTCGGCGAAGCCGAGCGGGGCGCCGCCGCTGGCCGGGCCGGCGTTGTTGACGAGAAACCGGGCCGGCCCGCTCGCCTCCAGCGCCGCCGCGACCGCGGCCGGGTCGCGGACGTCGACGACGAGACCGCCGTCGGTCGGGGCCAGGTCCCAGACGACCGGGCGGAGGCCTTGTTCCAGCGCGAGGCGGACGATCGCGGCGCCGATGCCGCTGGCACCACCGGTGACGATGACGGTGTCCATCTACGCCGCCGCGCGCAGGGTCGTCTTGAGCACCTTGCCGCTGGCGTTGCGCGGCAACGCGTCCAGGAACACGTAGGAGCGCGGCAACTTGTAGTTCGCGAGGCGTTCCATGCAGTACACGGCAAGCTCCTCCTGCGCCACTGTGTGGTCCGTTCGCGGGACGATGTAGGCGCGGGCGACCTCGCCGAGGCGCTCGTCGGGGACGCCGATGACCGCGACCTCGGCGACGCTCTTGTGCCGGGCGAGGACCTGCTCGATCTCGGCCGGGTAGGCGTTGAACCCGCCGACGATGAACATGTCCTTGAGCCGGTCGGTGATCCGCAGGTAGCCGCGCTCGTCGAGGACGCCGATGTCGCCGGTGTGCAGCCAGCCGGCGGCGTCGAGCGCGTCGGCGGTCGCCGACGGGTCCTGCCAGTAGCCGCGCATCACGTTGTACCCGCGGATGAGCACCTCCGAGGTGACCGGATCGACGGCGACCTCGACGCCGTCGATCGCGGCACCGCAGGTGGTCGACACGGTGGTCGGGTCGTCGTCGGGGCGGCACATGGTGGCCGTGCCGCAGGACTCGGTGAGCCCGTAGGCGGTGAGCACCCTCGCCAGCTTCAGCTCCTCGCGGAGCCGCTCGATCATGACCACCGGCACCGTGGTGGCGCCGGTGACCGCGACCCGCAGGCCGAAGGTGTCCCACTCCGCCAGGGTTACGATGTCCGACAAGTCGGGTAGGTCCTCCGCCGCCAGCGAGTCGACGTAGCGGTTGCCGAGGAAGCCGTCGTCGACCAGCAGCAGCCGCGCGCCGCTGCGAGCCACGATGTAGCCGGCCTCCGGCCCCTTGAAGCGGGTGTTCAGCGGGACGAGGACACCACCGGCGGTGACGACGCCGAGCGCGGCGACGACCCACCGCCATGAGTTCGGCGCCCACAGTGCGACCCGGTCGCCCTTGCCGACGCCCCTGGCGGCAAGGGCCCCGGCGAACCGGGCGACCTCTTCGGCCAGCCCGGCGTAGGTGAGCCGGACCGGGCCGTCGACGATCGCCTCGCGGTCGCGGTGGTGCTCGGCGCCGGAGCGCACCAGGTCCGGCAGCGTCCGGGCACTCAACGGTTCCATGTCACGCACCTTACCAACCAAGCGCTCGCTTGGTAAGGTGTCGAGCATGACAGAGGCTTACCTGGTCGAAGCGGTGCGCACCCCAGTCGGCCGGCGGGGTGGCGGCCTCGCCGGCGTGCACCCGGCCGACCTCGGCGCGCACGTGCTGACCGCGCTCATGGACCGCAGCGGCGTCGACCCGGCCGCCGTCGACGACGTCATCTTCGGCTGCGTCGACGCCATCGGCCCGCAGGCCGGCAACATCGCCCGCACCTCCTGGCTCGCCGCCGGCCTGCCCGACGCCGTCCCCGGCGTCACCGTCGACCGGCAGTGCGGCTCCTCCCAGCAGGCGCTGCACTTCGCCGCCCAGGCCGTCATGTCCGGCACCGCCGACCTCGTCGTGGCCGGTGGCGTGCAGAACATGAGCGCCATCCCGATCTCCGCCGCGATGCTGGCCGGCCGGACGTATGGCTTCGACGATCCGTTCCACGGCTCCACCGGCTGGCAGACCCGCTACGGTGACCAGGAGATCAGCCAGTTCAGGGCCGCGGAGCTCATCGCCACGAAATGGTCCCTCAGCCGGTCTGAGATGGAGGTGTACGCGCTGAGCAGCCATCAAAAGGCGGCCGCCGCCCGGTCCGCGGGCCGCTTCACGCGCGAGACGGTGCCCTACGGTGACGTGTCCGCCGACGAGGGACCGCGCCCGGACACCTCGCTGGAGAAGATGGCCGGCCTGCCCACGCTCACCCCAGGCGGGGTCGTCACCGCCGCACTCGCCAGCCAGATCTCCGACGGCGCCGCAGTCCTGCTGGTCGCCTCCGAAGCGGCGGTGCGCACCCACGGCCTGCGCCCCCGCGCCCGCGTGCACCACCTCAGCGTCCGCGCCGACGACCCCGTCTACATGCTCACCGGCCCGATCCCGGCGACCGCGCACGCCCTGCGGCGCAGCGGCCTCACCATCGACGACATCGACCTGGTCGAGATCAACGAGGCGTTCGTGCCGGTGATCCTCGCCTGGCAGCGGGAGACCGGCGCCGACCCGGACCGGATCAACGTCAACGGCGGCGCGGTCGCGCTCGGCCACCCCCTCGGCGCGACCGGGGCCCGGCTGATGACGACGCTGCTGCACACCCTGGAGGACACCGGCGGCCGCTACGGGCTGCAGACCATGTGCGAGGGCGGGGGGACGGCGAATGTCACCATCATCGAACGGCTCTGAACCCGCCGCGCTGGTCACCGGCGGCACCCGCGGGATCGGCCGGGAGATCGCGGCGCGTCTCGCCGGTGCCGGCTTCCAGGTCCTGGTCTGCGGCCGGCGCTAACCTGCCGACCTGCCGGCCGGGGTGGTCTTCGCCGCCGCCGACGTGCGCGAGCCGGACGAGGCCGCCGCGCTGGTGACGACGGCCGTCGACCGGTTCGGCCGGCTCGACCTGCTGGTGAACAACGCCGGCGGCTCCCCCGCGGTCCCGGCCGCGACCGCCTCGCCGAACCTGGTGACCGCCGTCGTCCGGCTCAACCTCCTCGCGCCGTTCTTCGTCGCCCAGGCCGCGAACGCGGTCATGCAGACCCAGCCGGGCGGTGGGCTGATCGTCAACATCGGCAGCGTGTCCGCGCTGCGACCGGCACCCGGCACCGCCGCGTACGCCGCAGCCAAGGCCGGCCTCGAGGTCCTCACCCGCGCCCTGGCCCTGGAGTGGGCGCCGAAGGTCCGGGTCAACACCGTCACCGCCGGCGTGGTCCGCACCGGCGGGTCCTCGCGACGGGCTGACCGCCGACGGCGTCACCGTTCGGCGGTCCTTCCGCAGCCGAGACGTCCGCTGGGAGGACCTCCTGCCCGGCGGCCCGCATCCGGCTCGGCGCTGGACGATGCGACCGCCTCGAATCCGCGTACACCGCGTGGCGGTCGGCACCGAAGCCGCTGCCACGCCTGGCGTAACGGCGCTACAGGCCGGAGCGGGACAGCAGGAGGCGGCGCAGGGCGACCGGGTCGCCGGCGAGGAGCCGGTTGGCGGTGGCGCGCTTCAGGAAGCGGTGCGCGTCATGCTCCCAGGTGAAGCCGATCCCGCCGAGCAGCTGGATCGACGCCCGGGTCACGGTCCACGCGGCCTCCGTCGCGATCAGCTTGGCGAGGGGCGCCGCGGTGGCGAACTCGGAGGTGCCTGCGGCGCGCAGGGCGTACCACACGGATGACACCGCCTGTTCGAGGTGGACGTGCAGGTCGGCGACGCGGTGCCGCAGCGCCTGGAACGTCGCGAGGGGCACCCCGAACTGCTCGCGGGTGCGCAGGTGCTCGACGGTGACCCGCAGCGAGGCGCGGGCCACGCCGACGGACTCCGCGGCGAGCGCGGCGTGCAGCAGGTCCTGCGCGCGGGCGGCGTCGCGGGCGACGAGGCGGCCGGGCGCCTGCCACAGCACGAGGGTCCCCTGCCCGCGGGTCTGGTCCAGGGTCGGCTGCGGCCGTATGTCCGGGTCGGTGACGGCGTACAGCGCAGTGCCGTCCGACACGATCACGACCCCGGCCGATTCGGCGTCCAGGACGTGCGCGAACGAGCCGTCCAGGACGAACCCGTCGCCGTCGGGCCGGGCGGTGCAGCTGCCGTCGAGGGCGACCGCGCCGATCAGGTCACCGGCGGCGAGTGCCGGCAGCAGCGACGCGGCGGCGGGCAGGTCCGGGTCGAGGGCGAGGGCGGCGACCGTGGTGGACAGCAGCGGCGAGTGCAGCAGCGCGGCGCCGGCCTCCTCCAGGACGATGCCGACCTCGACCAGGGAGGCGCCGAAGCCGCCGTGGTCCTCGCCGATGGCCAGGGCGGTCAGGCCGAGTTCGCCGGTGAGCCGGCCCCAGTCCGCGCCGGTGCTGAAGAACGCGGCGACACTCTCGCGCAGCGCGGCGTGCTCCTGCTCTTGTTCCTGCTTCTGTTCCTGCTCCAGGGTCATCGGGTGCCTCGCGGGGTGCGGCCGAGGATCCGGTCGGCGACGATGTTGCGCTGGATCTCGTCGGAGCCGCCGTAAATGGTGTCGGCGCGGGTGAACAGGAACAGCCGCTGGGCGTCGGTCAGCTCATACGGCGCGGCCTCGGCGACGGTCGACGCGGCCCCACCCACGTCCATGGCCAGTTCCCCGAGGCGCTGATGCCAGCCGGCCCACAGCAGCTTCGCCACCGACGCCCCGACCGGGTCCGGTTCGGTGGCCGACAGCGCCCGCAGCGCGTGGTGGCGCAGGCCCTGCAGCCCGGCCCAGGCCTCCGCGATGCGGTCCGCGACGACGGGGTCGTCGAAGGACCCGTTGGCTCGCGCGGCGGCGACCACGGCGTCGAGTTCGCGAGCGAAGCCGAGCTGCTGGCCGAGGGTGGCGACACCACGCTCGTAGGACAGGGTGCTGGTGGCGACCCGCCAGCCGTCACCGGGCGCCCCGACGACCAGGTCCGCGTCGGTGCCGGCGCCGTCGAAGAAGACCTCGTTGAACTCCGACGTCCCGGTGAGCTGCATGATGGGCCGCACCTCGACGCCGGGCTGACGCATCGGCACCAGCAGGTAGGACAGGCCGGACTTGCGGGTCGCGGCGGGGTCGGTACGAGCGAGCACGAAGCACCAGTCGGCGGCGTGCGCCAGGGACGTCCACACCTTCTGCCCGGTGATCCGCCAGCGGTCGCCGGACAGTTCCGCGCGGGTGCGGACCCCGGCGAGGTCGGAACCGGCGCCGGGCTCGGAGTAGCCCTGACACCACAGCTCCTCGGCCCGGGCGATCGGCGGCAGGAAGCGGCGGCGCTGCGCTTCGGTGCCGTGCGCGATGAGGGTCGGTGCGAGCAGGTATTCGCCGATGTGGCTGAGCCGGCCTGGGCCGCCGGCACGGGCGTACTCCTCGAAGAACACCACCTGCTCGGCGATGCTCGCGCCACGGCCGTACGGCGCCGGCCAGCCGAGGCCGATCCAGCCGGCGGCGCCGAGCTCCCGCTCCCACTTCGCCCGCAGCTCCAGTTGCTCGTGCTCCCGGCCCGGTCCGCCCGCGCCGACCAGCGGGGCGAACTCGCCGGTCAGGTGCTCCCGCAGCCAGGCGCGGACGTCGGCCGCCCGGAGGCTCACCTCAGGCGCCATAGACGGCCGCCGGGGCCGGTGCGCGCGACAGCAGGTCGCGCACGACGGGGCCGAGCTCGTCGGGGTGCCAGCGCCGGCCGGCGTCGCGGACCTCGCCGTGCTGCCAGCCGCCGGCGACGCTGACCCGGCCGCCGGAGACCTCGAAGACCCGGCCGGTCACGTCGCCGCTGTCGGCGCCGGCGAGCCAGACGACGAGCGGGGACACGTTGCCGGGGTCCATCTCGTCGAAGCCGGCGTCGGGGGCGCGCATGGCGTCGGCGAAGACCTCCTCGGTCATCGCAGTGCGGGCGCTGGGGGCGATGGCGTTGACGGTGACGCCGTAGCGGGCCAGTTCGGCGGCGGCGACCTGGGTCAGTGCGGCGATCCCGGCCTTGGCGGCGCTGTAGCTCGCCTGCCCGACGCTGCCCATGAGCCCGGCGCCGGAGGTGGTGTTGACCACCCGGGCGGCGACGTCCTCACCGGCCTTGGCCCGGGCCCGCCAGTGCGCGGCGGCGTGCCGTAGCGGAGCGGCGGTGCCCTTGAGGTTGACCCTCATGACGGCGTCCCACTCGTCCTCGGCGAGGTTGACGACCATCCGGTCGCGGGCCAGGCCGGCGTTGTTGACGAGGGCGTCGAGGCGGCCGTGCTCGGCGACCGCCTTGCCGACGAGGGCGGCGGCGAAGTCCCAGTCGGCGATGTCGCCGGGGAACGCGACCGCGCCGGTGTGTGCGGCGACCTCGGCGAGCGCGCCGGCGTCCAGGTCGTTGAGCACGAGGCGGGCGCCGGCCGCGGCGAAGGCGAGTGCGTGCGCCTTGCCGAGTCCCTGGGCGGCGCCGGTGACGATGACGGATCTCATGCGCGGAGCACCTCTCGCTGATACCGGCGGACCTTGTCCCGGACGCCGACGAGGTCGGCGGGGTCGGCCCGGATGACGACCCGGGAGACGCCGAGGGAGCGCAGCGTCTCCAGCTCCCCCACGTTGCCCGGGGCCCTCATGGTGATCTCGACGTCGTCGATGGTGCGGCCGGCTGCCGCGCACTCGGCGGCGAGCGCGGTCCGCAGTTCGGCGAAGCGGTCTGCGCTGACGCCGAGCGGATACCAGCCGCCGCCGAAGCGGGCGGCCCGGCGCACCGCGGCGAGCGAGTGCCCGCCGACGACGATCGGCACGCCGCCGGGGCGGGTGGGCCGGGGGCGGCTGTGCACGTCGTGGAACGACACGAACCGGCCGGTGTGGCTCGCCGGGGCCTGCGTCCAGAGCGCGTGCATGGCGGCGAGGTACTCGTCGGCGCGGGCGCCGCGTTCCTCGAACGGCACGCCGAGGGCGTCGTACTCCTCGCGCAGCCAGCCGACGCCGATGCCGGCCAGGAGCCGCCCGCCGCTGAGCACGTCGACGGTGGCGAGGCGTTTCGCGAGGTCGACGGGGTGGTGTTCGGGCAGGATGAGCATGGCGGTGCCGAGGCGCAGCGTGGTGGTGTGCGCGGCGGCGAAGGTGAGCCAGTGCAGCGGGTCGGGGATGTCGTCGCCGGCGCCGAGGCTCATCCGGCCGCCCGGGTCGTACGGATACGCAGAGGTGTAGTCGTCGGGGACCACGACGTGCTCGACGGCCCAGACGGACTCGCAGCCGAGGTCCTCGAGCACCCGGACGAAGCGGGCGGTGGTGGCGGGATCGGCGGCGCCGGTGCCGCCGAGGACGGGCATGACCCCGAGTTTCAGCTCCACGACGGGTACTCTACCAAACGCTTGCTTGGTAACGTAAGCGGATGGATTTCAGGTTCCGCAAGGGCGTCGCCGTCGTCACCGGTGCCACCGGCGGCATCGGCAGCGCCGTCGCCCGCCTCCTCGCCGCCCGCGGCAGCCGCGTGCTGCTCGCCTACCGCGGCAACGCCGCAGCGGCCGAGGCCCTCGCCGCCGACCTGCCGGGTGCGAGCGCGCACCGGGTCGAGCTGAGCGACCCGGCGTCGTGCGCGGCGCTGATCGACGCGGCACCGGTCGTGCACACCCTGGTGCACGCCGCCGGGCCACACGTGCCGATGCTGCACCTGAGCCGGGTCGCGCCGGACCGGTTCGCCACGCAGCTCACCGAGGACGTGGCCGGGTTCTTCAACATCCTCGCCGCGACCCTGCCGCGGCTGCGAGAATCCCGCGGCAGCCTGGTCGCGGTCACCACCGCCGCCACCCGCCGGTTCCCGGTCCGCGACGGCCTATCGGCCGGCCCCAAGGCGGCGGTCGAGGCGCTCGTGCGCGGGATCGCCGCAGAGGAGGGCCGCTTCGGCGTCCGGGCGAACTGCGTCGGGCCGGGCATGCTCACCGACGGCATGGCGGCCCGCCTCGTCGCCGACGGCGATCTGGACGAGCGCGCCCTGGAGGTGACCCGCGGCAACATCCCGCTGCGGATGTTCGGCACCGCCGCCGACGTCGCCGAGGCGGTGTGTTTCCTCGCCAGCGACCGGGCCCGGTTCATCACCGGCCAGAAGCTCGACGTCGACGGCGGCTACGCCGCCTGACCACACCGTTCGGGCCCGCACGACGAAGGACGTCGTACGGGCCCGATGCGGCCGGGTCAGTGCGCGGCGGTCTTCAGCACACCCATCCGGGTGCGGTACTCGCCGTCGAGGGCCGCGCCGCCGTCCTCGCGGGTCGCGACCACCTCGCCACGAACCAGCACGTAGCCGCGGTCGACGGCGCCGCGGACCGCGCCGAGGGCGGGCTCCGCCATGAGCACCGCGACGCCTTCGCCGGCGAGCTGGGTGACGGTGCGCAGCAGCTCCTGCACGACGAGCGGGGCGAGCCCGGTCATCATCTCGTCGAGCAGCAGCACCCGCGGCGAGCCCATCAGCGCCCGGGACACGACGAGCATCTGCTGCTCACCGCCGGACAGCACGCCGACGAGGCTCTTCATCCGGGTCCGCAGGATGGGGAAGCGGTCGATCGCGGTCTGCACCGCACTCCGCGGCAGGCGCAGCAGCTCCGCCATGACCTGCAGGTTGTCCGCGACGTTGAGCTTCGGAAACAGCTGGCGGCCCTGCGGCACCACGGCGATCCCGGCGCGGGCCCGGGCAGCCGGTTTGAGCCGGCTGACGTCCTCACCGTCCAGGAACACCCGGCCGGTCGCCGCGACCGAGCCGTACGCGGCGAGCAGGGCGCTGCTCTTGCCGGCGCCGTTCGGCCCGACCAGGGCGGTGATCACGCCGCCGGGCGCGACGATGTCCACACCGGCGACCGCGCTGGCATGCCCGTAACGGACGGTCAGCCCTTCGAGGCGCAGCTCATGAGACGACATGCGGAACCTCCTCGGCGTCATCTGGGGCAGCGGCCGGGGCGGGGTCGGCGACCCCGAAGTACACCTGCTGCATCTGCGGGCTGTCGAGGCATTCCCGGGGCGAGCCGTCGAACACCGACTGGCCGCGGTCCAGCAGCATGATCCGGTCGACGAGGCCCGCGACGAGGTCGACGTTGTGGTCGACGAGGATCACCGCGTGGCCGCGCCGCTGCACGGTGCGCACCACCTCGGAGATGCCGGTGACGCCGGCCGCGTCCGAGCCGGCGAACGGCTCGTCGAGCAGCAGCACCAGGGGGTCCTGGCCGAGCGCGCGGCCGACCTCGACGAGGCGCTGCTCGCCGAGGGACAGGTCGCCGGCGGGCCGGTCGAGCCGGTCGATGCCGAGCTCCTCGGCGAGCGCGGCGACGGCGGCGAGGTCGGCCGGCGGGTACGGGCGGAACGCCCCGCTGAACGACCCGGCGATCATCTGCCAGACGGTGCCGTGCCGCCGGGCGGCCCGGCCGAGCAGCAGGTTCTCCGCGACGGTGAGCTCGAGGGCGAGCTGCGGATACTGGAAGGTGCGGGCCAGCCCGGCCTTGGCGCGCCGGGACGCGGGACCGGCCAGGCGCTGCCCACGCAGCGTCAACAATCCCTCGGTGGCCGGCTGCGCGCCGGAGATGAGGTCGACCAGGGTCGTCTTGCCGGCCCCGTTGGGCCCGACGAGGCCGAGGACCTCACCGGCGGTGAGCGAGAACGACACGTCCTGCAGGGCGGTGACCCCGCCGTAGCGTTTGGTCAGGCCGGATCCGACGAGGAGCGTCTCAGCCACGGCGTCCCCCCACAAGTTTGGTGAGCCTGCTCGCGTATCCGATGACGCCCTGCGGCGCGACGAGCAGGATGACGAGGACCCCGAGCGCGAGGATCAGCGTGCCGCTGGTCTCCACGGCGGGGAAGTTCAGGGTGAGCTCGACGGCGATGACGGCGCCGAGGACGGCGCCCCAGGGGGTGGCCGCGCCGCCGATGAGCGGCATGAAGATGGCCAGGAACACCAGGTTGAGGGTGAACGTGTCCGGGGTGACGCTGCCGGCCGAGTAGGTGAACAGGCCGCCGCCGACGGCCGCGATCGCGGCGCCGATGGCCAGGGACACGAGGTTCATCACCGGCACCCGCACCCCGGCCGCCTCCACCGCGCGGGGTGCGTCGCGCATGGTCCGCACGATCACACCCCACGGCGACATCCGCAGCCGGTCGAGCAGGAACGCGATGACGCACACGACGACGGTGCAGCCGACGACGACCTGGTAGTGGCTGGGCTGCCAGCCGAGGATGTCGAGCTTGCGGAGGCTGCCGAGGCCCCCCGAGCCGCCGGAGATACCTTCGGCGTCCACCAGCCAGGCGGTGAACGCCATCCCGAACAGCAGCGTCACCGCGGCGAGGAAGAAGCCGGACAGCCGCCGGGTGGCGAGCCCGAGCAGCACGGCGACGGCCGCCGCGACGATCGGCCCGGCGACCCAGGCGAGGATGAGCGGCAGGCCGCTCTTCGTCGAGATCAGGCCGACCGCGTAGCCGCCGATGCCGGCGTACGCGCCGTAGGCCATCGACAGTGATCCCGCCATCAGGTACGGCACGTACATGCCGAGTGCGATCAGCGCGTAGGTGGCGGTCGTGGTGACCAGCGTCTGCTTGTAGCCGTCCGCGCCGACCCAGAGCAGGATCAGCACCGCGCCCACGACGCCGCCCAGCAGGCCGAAGGAGCCGGGGAAGCGCTTCATGCTCGTACCCTCCGCACGAACAGGCCGCTCGGTTTGAGGGCGAAGAACAACAGGGCGACGATCAGCAGCCCGTACACGTGGGACTGGCCGCCGAAGTAGTAGGGGACGAAGACCTCGACGGCGCCGAGCAGCAGCCCGCCGACGAGCGGCGCCCAGACCGAGCCGGTGCCGCCGACCACCATCGCGAGGAAGCCCGACAGCGCCCAGCTGAGCCCCGACAGTGAGCTGACGCCCGCCTTCGGTGCGAACAGCAGCCCGGTGATCCCGGCGAGCAGACCCGACAGCAGGAACGCGATGAGCCGCACCCGGTTGACGGGGAGGCCGAGGAGTCCGGCGGCGTGGGTGCTGTCACCGACCGCGCGTAGCAGCCGGCCGGTGCGGGTGCTGCGGATCCACACCGCGAGACCCGCGAACGCAACGACGGTGAAGGCGAGCAGCACCAGGGCGCTCGGCTGCACGACCGTGTCGCCGACCGTCACCGGGTCGAACGTGAGGAGGTTCTGCCCCGGCAACGTGGTGTAGCCGAACAGGTACCCGCCGAGCTGCTGGATCGCGAACAGCACCGCCGCGACGGCGACCAGGGCGGGCAGTTCGCCGCCGCCGGAGCGGCGCTGCACCGGCCTGACCACGACCAGTTCGGTGACGACGGCGAGCGCCGCGGCGGCGGTGATCGCCACCGCCGCCGCGGCCCACACGTTCATGTCCTCGTAGAGCACCAGGTACGACGTGCACAGCCCGCCGACCATCGCGTACGGCCCGATCGCGAAGTTGAAGAACCCGGCGCCGACCAGGACCAGGTAGTAGGCCAGCGCGAGCAGGCCGAAGAAACACCCCATCTCAAGGGCGGACAACCACAGCTGCAGCTGGCCCATACCTGTTACCTCTTACCTCACTACTTGACGCACGGCGGCTGGAAAGTGGCCCACGGGCCCTTGGGCTTGTTGTCCGCGCCGAACTCGATGAGCGACAGCCCGCACGGCCCGTCCGCGCCCAGGTGCTTGTCGGCGCCGAAGGACAGCGTGAAGTTCGCCTGGCCGAAGGTGGCCGGGTAGCCCTTGACGCTCTGGATCGCCTCGTTGAGCTTCTTCGAGTCGTCGACCCCGCCGGCCTTCTCGATCGCCAGCTTGAGCACGTGCACCGAGTCCCATGCCTGGGCGTCGTATGCGGTGATGTCGTAGTCCTTGCCGTATTTGTCCTTCAGCAGGGTCACGAGCGCCTGGGTGCGCGGGTTCGCCGTGTTGATGGAGCCCATGAAGATGAGGCCCTCCAGGGCGCCCGGGGCGGCCAGCTTCCAGGAGGCGGGCTGGTTGCCGATGGACGCGAGCGAGAAGCGCTTCGTGCCTTTCATCTGGCTGCCCAGGGTGTTCTGGGCGAGCACCTCGAACGCGCCGCCGACGCTGGTCACCAGGACCGCGTCAGGGTTGGCGTTCTTGAGCCGGGCCACCTGCGCTGACAGGTCGGAGGCGTTGGCCGCGCCCTTCTCGGTGGCCACGATCTGCACGCAGGACAGCGCCGGCAGCAGCGCCTTGTCGAGCGCGGCGATCGTGGTCGTGTCGTCGGTGAGGACGCCGATCTTCGTGATGTTCGCGGCCTTGAAGGCGCCGCAGTACACCTGTGCCCAGTCCGTGGTGGTGTTGGCGAGCATGTAGATCAGCTCGTTGTCCGGCGGTGCGACCAGTGTGGCGGTGACACCCGTGGGTGCGATGGCGGGCAGGCCGAGCGCCGTGAGCGTCGACTTCGCCTGGAGGATGGCGGCGCTGCCGCTCTGCAGGAACAGTGCCTTGGCGCCCTGGCCGGCGAGCTTCTGCAGCACGGCCGGCACCTTGGTCGGGTCGGATTCGTCGTTCTCGACGACCAGCTGCAGCGGGCGGCCCAGCACGCCGCCCTTGTCGTTGACGTCCTGGATCGCCAGCCGGATCGTCTTGCCGGCGATGGTGCTGTAGGAGGCGCCGGAGCCGGTGCTGTCCTCGTCCAGACCGATGATGATCGGAGCGCCGGACGCGGTGCCGTTGCTCGGCTTTTCGTTCTCCGCCTTGTTACCGCAGCCGGCGACGGTGAGCGCCGCCAGCGCGAGACAGCTGACGATGCGGCTCGTCAATGAAACGCCCATTTGTACCCCTGTCACGGAATTATACGAATCGTCAGCCTCAGGAGGAGTGATCGCGGCGAACACCGCCGGCCGTTTGGCCTCATGTCCATAAACCTAACAAGCGCTTGGTTTTTACATCTTGGCCACGGGCGCCCAGCGTGTCAAGAACGCCACGGACGCACGGACGTAACAGAACCGTCAAAATCCGCGACACAACAGCGCCGCGGGACGTCCCGCGGTGCTGGAAAGCGACCGGTCGCGCCGGCTACCCGGCCAGAGCGTCGACGAGGCAGTCACCGAAGATATCGCGAGGCGGCGCCGTGTCGACCACGACGGCAGGAGCGGTGCCGGTCAGACGGCCGGTAACCTCGCGGGCGAGGCGCTCGACCTGTTCGTCCCCGGCCGGGTGGACGGCTTCAGGTTGAGCATGGTGCAGCCCATCCAGGTCAGCGCCCGCAGCCGCTCGGCGACCTGGTCCGGCGATCCGGAGATCACGCCGGGCCTGACGTCTCCGACGCGCACCTCGACTTGAGGGCGCAGGTGATGTCGTCCATCGAGCGGCCGGCCGCCGCCACGGCGGTGACGACGCGGTCACGCATCCCGGCAGGCGGTCCAGCGGCGCGTAGCCCAGCGACGGCATCCACCCGTCGGTCAGCCGCCCGGTGACGGCCAGCGCGCGGGCCGAACGTGCCGAGCCAGACCGGGATCCGCCGGGCCGGCTTCGGCTCCATCGGCGCGGCGACCGCATGATGGATCCGCCCAGTGTACGTCAGGGCAGCCTCCGTCCACGGTCCCTGGATGATCTCGATGGCCTCGGCCAGCCCGTCGACCTTGTCCCGCGGCGCTGGCACGCCGATGCCGAAGGCACGGAACTCGTCGGACGCGCCACCGCCCAGGCCGAGGATCAGCCGGCCGCCGGAGAGCCGGTCGAGGGCCTCGGCCATCTGGCGACCATCGCTGGCTGCCGGTACGGCACGCCGAGCACCCGCAGCATGACGGCGATCCGCGAGGTGCGCGTTCAGCATCCACCCGACCACATCCCTGCGGGTCGGTCGTTGCAGATCGAAGTCGCCAGGTGGCTGCCCGGACGGCCAGGACTGTCCTTCGATCACGGTGGTGGTCGGCACTCGTGGTTGCACTCCGTGCCGTGGTTGCGGTGATGGTCCCCGGCCGCCGGCCGCGCAGGGTCCAGCGTCGTCGAGGGCATCATTCGGTGCTTCCGCACCGTCGCCGGCTTTCACGACCAGTCCGCATGGCACCGACCGCAGACGCCGCGCCCGCCGTCGTTGGTTACGACCAGTGCGCATCGCGCTGGTCGTCGGCAGCGGCCCGCAGCTGTCGCCATTGGTTTCCGGCA
This sequence comes from Dactylosporangium sp. NPDC050588, assembly GCF_040654975.1. Classification (NCBI taxonomy): domain Bacteria; kingdom Bacillati; phylum Actinomycetota; class Actinomycetes; order Micromonosporales; family Micromonosporaceae; genus Dactylosporangium; species Dactylosporangium sp. NPDC050588. Next base: position 118,729 of record NZ_JBFAJA010000004.1, read on the forward strand.
TGGGCGCATCGCGCCGAGCGGCGGCGGTGGGCGGTACAGCGGCTGCTGGCGTGCGACGTGTCCGAGGAGTGGACCGCGCTCGCCCGCAAGCACTGGGAGCGGGCGGGCGTCGAGGACCGCATCGACCTGCGGATCGCGCCGGCCGTCGAGACCCTCGCGGCACTGCCCGCCGAGCCGGTGATCGACTTCGGGTTCATCGACGCCGACAAAACCGGGTACCCGCGGTACTACGAGGCGCTCGTGCCGCGGCTGCGGGCAGGTGGGCTGCTGGTCCTGGACAACGTCCTGCTCGGCGGGCGGGTGGTCGACCCCGGCGACCCGGCGACCCGGCGGCCGGCGCACGTCGCGATGCGCGAGCTCAACGAGACGGTGCTGCGCGACGAGCGGGTCGAGTCCGTGATGCTGCCCGTACGGGACGGGGTGACGCTGATCCGGAAACGGTGAGCGGGAGGAGGGGCCGGCGGACCGGCCCCACCTCGTCAGACCTTGGTGCAGGTGGCGCCGTTGAGGGTGAAGGTGGACGGGATGCCGTTGGTGCCGGGGACCGAGGTGGCGCTGAAGCCGAAGTTCAGGCTGCCGCCGGCGGGGATGGTGACGTTGTAGTCGGCCGGGTTCCTGGCGGTCACCTGGTTGCCGGTCTGGGTGGGCACGGCGTTCCACATGTTCGTCACGACCTGGCTGCCCGGGAAGGTCCACCGCAGGGCCCAGCCGGTGATCGGGGCGGTGCCGGTGTTGCGGATCGTCACGTCGCCGTTGAACGTGCTGCCCCAGTCGGACAGTCCATAGTGAACGGTACAGGGGCCGGACGGCAGCGAGGCGGAGGGCGAGACCGAGACCGAAGGCGACGCGGAAGGCGAACGCGAGGGGCTGGCGGAGAGCGACACGCTGGGCACGACGCCGCCGCTCTTCGTGATCATGTTGGCGGAGTGGGTGCGGAACGGGGCGAGCTCCGGGGCGCCCTTCATCACGCCGAACTTGCCGTCGACGCTGGTGGCCGAGTACCACCAGAAGGCGCTGCCGTCGCCGCCGGCGGCCTCGAAGTCGCTGTACAGGGCGCTGAACCAGGCGGTCCGGTCGACGTTGTGCACGTTGAACTCGCCCATGAAGAAGGGCTTGCCGACGAGGTTGTGCGAGTCGTTGATCCAGGCTCGGACCAGGGTCTTCGTCTGCTCGATGCCGAGGTTCGCCCAGGACTCCGTCGGGTACGGGTGCGCGGAGGTGAAGTCGATGTACGGCGACTGGTGGATGTGGACGAAGGGGTTGCCCTCGTCGCCGCCGAAGCCGTACCGCGTCTCGTGCCCCTCCAGGCCGGTGCCGAGCAGGTGGTTGGGGTCGATGCCCTTGATGAACGCGCCCATCTCGTCGACCCAGGCGCGCAGCGTCGTGCCGCTGGTGTTCTCGTTGGGGGTCTGGTTCTCGTAGCGCGGCTCGTTCATGAGCTCCCACGCCATGATGGTCGGGTCGTCCTTGTACTTGACGCCGCTGTAGTGGTTGGTGCGGTTCAGCGCGTGGGACACGTAGTTCTTGTAGCTGGTGAAGCAGCCGGGGCACTTCGACTTGTTGAAGAACTGCCCCCGGCCGGGCTGGCCACCGGACAGGCCTTCCCACTGGAGGCGGCGGTCGATCCCGCCGTACGCCTCCCAGTAGTTGTCGAAGACCGGGATGAGGCGGATGTTGTGGGTCCGGGCCGACTCGATGATGTAGTCGAACAGGGCGAACTGCTGCTCGTTGTAGACACCCTTGGCGGTCTCGAAGCCGTGCCAGCTCTCCATGCTGAACATCCACAGGCGCAGAACGGTCACCTTGTCGGCGGCCAGGTTCGTCATGTGCGCGTCGATCTTGGCCTTGTCCATGTACTGGGTCTCGGTGTCACCGGAGCCGGAGCCGTAGGTGAACAGGTCGTAGGTGTTGGTCCCGGCGAAGTAGAAGCTCTTGCCGCCGAGACAGAAGCGGATGCCGCAGCGCTGGACGAAGGCGGTGGCGGCGGCGGCCTGGTTGACGCCGGTCAGCGTGACGACGGCGCCGACCAGGACCAGGAGGACGGCGGTCAGCGCGGCGGGCCATCGACGGCGGGCGGGTTTGCTCATGCGGGTTTCCTTCGATGCCGATCGGGCGGGGTGTCCCGCGGCCGGCGCCAAGCCGCGAGCATTGAACGTGATCGACCTAACCGGTTAAGCGAAGTCAGGTTACGACTCCGCAGAAAATCGGTCAAGGATGGAACTTAGCCGATTCAGTTGCCACCGCGGGGCACTCACCGGGTCAGGTGGCCGCCCTGGCCGACCTCGTACGCCTCGGCGACCCACCCGGCGAACGCGTCGTCGAGCTGGCCGCGGTCGCCGATGCGGAACTGATGCACGAACAGACGCTTCGTGTACGGCGACGCACGCAGGTGGTCTTCCACGGTCCAGTCATCGCGCTCCACGCGCTGCCGGTCATGTAAGGAGGCGGACGATCCGGCCGGAGCGGGGGGCGGCGCGGCCGGCGAGCACGTCGAGCCAGGCGGCCCGCAGCGCTTCCGGGCCCTCGCCGGTCTCGACGTCGACCCAGCCGGCGGCGGCCGCGGCGAAGCGGCGCCACGCCTCGGCGAAGCGGCGGTCGAGGCCCTCGCGGCCCCAGTCGGCGGTCCGCTTGCGCATCTGGTCGGGGGCGAAGAAGACCTGGCCGGCGGCGTCGGCGTTGGGGATCTGGGCGGTGAGCCCGACCGCCACGTCACGGACCAGCCGGTCGCCGAAGTGGGCGCGGACCGCCGCCCGGGTGGCGGGCGAGCCGGACAGGTCCAGGTAGACGGCGGGCACCGCGTCGAGCGTGGCGATGTCGTCGTAGGACACGACCTGGTCGTAGCAGCCGAGCGACTCGGTGAAGGCGACGTTGCCCGGCGAGGTCAGCCCGATCACGCGCGGGCCGCGGCCCCGCAGCTCGAACGCGGCGGCGTAGGCGGTCTTGCTCGACGCCGAGGACAGCAGGACGGCGGCCGCGCCGTGGCAGTCGTTGTCCAGCAGCTGGTCGGCCAGCATGAACGAGGTGAAGAACAGCGGCCGGAACAGCACCAGCAGGTCCTCCTGGTCGGCGCGGTACACCGGGTCGCCCGTGGTCAGCCGGTACGCGTTGTACGGCGACGGCAGCGCGGCCCGGTGCCCGGCACCGTCGCGGAACCCGCTCCCGTCGATCCGCACCGGCCGCACGACGAGGTGGCTGGCGGGTGGCAGGTAGCCGTACACGCGCTGTCCGGCCTCGACACCCGGTACCGTCGACGCCGCCACCTCCGCGAAGCCCCACAGCGGCACCAGTCCCAGACCCGGGCCGCTGCCGGGGTCGCGGTGCGGGAAGAACTCCCAGTAGCGCATCGACTCGCCGAGCACGGCGTAGGTGACGTTGTTGGCCGTCATGCCGACCCGGTCGACCCGCAGCAGCGCCTCACCGCCGGCCAGGTCCGGCACCGGCCCTTCGACGAGCACGGTCCGGGCGAGGTCGTCACGGGCGACGGCAAGAGTCCAGGCGGTCATGGCCGCGACGGTAGGAACCGCCGCGGCATCGGGCAACGGGGCGCCGGGTGACATGTGCCATCCCGCCGCCCCGGTCGCCCGCGACATCGGACGCGGTGAGGCGAACCCCACTTACATGAAGCGCCAGAGGTGGTCGTTGGTGCCGTTGTCGTCCCAGATGAGGACCTGGGCGCCCTGGGCGGTGGAGGCGCCGTTGACGCCGAGGACCCGGCCGCCGTTCGCGGCCTGGATGCGGAAGTAGCCGTTCGCGCCGTACCGCAGCCGCCAACGCCGATCGGAGGACGAGGTGTCGGCGAGTTGGACGGCTCTGGCGCCGTTGGCGGTGCCCGCGTTCTCGACGCCGAGGACGAGGCCGCTGTTGGCGTTGCGGAGACGGATGTAGCCGCCGGTGTCGACGACGGCGGTCCACAGGTGGTCGGCGGTCCCGGTGTCGCCCCACTGCAGGACGAGGGCGCCGCTGGCCGTGGACATGTTGGTGACGCCGAGGACGAGGCCGCTGCCGAGGTTCTGGATGCGGCGGGCGCCGTTGGGCAGGAAGCGCCACAGGTTGTCCGCCGAGCCGTCGTCGGCGGACTGCACCGCCTGCCCGCCGTTGGCCGTCGAGTTGCCGGAGATGCCCAGCACCAGGCCGCTGTTGACGTTGCGGAGCTTGTGGCCGCCGTCGCCGTTGTCCACAACGGTCCAGCGGTGGTCGGCGGTGCCGTTGTCGGTCCACTGCAGCGCGACGGCGCCGGCGGTGGTCGACATGTTCTGGATGCCGAGGACTTTGCCGCTGTTGATGTTGCGCAGCCGGACGGCGCTGCCGTCGACGACGACCTCCCAGTTGTGGTCGGCGGTGCCGTTGTCGGTCCACTGCAGCGCCAGGCCGCCGTCGGCGGTGGACATGTTCTGGATGCCGAGGACCAGCCCGCTGGCGGCGTTCACCAGACGGTGGTCCGGCGAGCTGGTGGAGGCGCCGTTGGCGCTCCAGTAGACGGTGTAGTTGAAGCCGTGGGCGTCCTGGAAGGCGCCGAGGCCGACGTTGGTGCCGTTCGCGGTCGCGGTGAACGCGAGCGAGCTCGTGCTGGTCCGCGTGATCGACGAGGTGTTCAGCGCCGGCAGCGCGGACAGCGTGGTGTTGCCGTAGTTGCCGGCGAGCACGACCGGGCCGTAGGTGACGGCGACGACGTTGGCGTTGTCGTTGGCGGGGCGGATCGCCACGGCCATCGGCAGACGGACGGTGACGGTGTCGCCGGAGGTCCATGACCGGGTCAGCGCCGCGTAGGTGCCGGGGGCCGTGGCGATGTTCTGCACGGTGCCGTTGACGCTGACGGTGGCGCCGGACGTCCACGAGGGGATGCGGATCCGCATCGTCCACGACCCGCCGACGCTACCGGTGACCTGCAGCGTGGTGGTGTCACTGACCGGGTAGCTGGTCGTCTGCGTGACCGTGATCCCGCGCTGGCTCCAGGTCAGCACCGACGGCGCGAACAGGTTCACCGTCAGGGTGGTGCCGTTGTAGAAGTAGATGGACTCCATCAGCTTCGTGTTCGTCTCGACGCCGGTGCCCTGGCAGCACCAGAAGCTGTCGTAGTCGGTGCTCCACGTGCCGCCGCCCCACGCCGGGCCGACGCCGCGCCGGCCGCCGGCCCGCAGCGGGGTGAAGTAGGTGACGTGGCCGTGGCTGTCGGCGGGGTTCTGTGCGCCGATGAGGTGGTTGAGCAGCGCCCGCTCGTAGAAGTCGAAGTAGCCGGCGTTGTTCGGGTCCAGCAGCCAGAGCTCCTTCGTCAGTTTCAGCATGTTGTACGTGTTGCACTGCTCGGCCGTGTCGTTGGTGAGGAAGCCCGCGATCGCGTTCGGGCCGCGGAAGTGTTCGGCCTGGCTGTTGCCGCCGATGACGTACGTGTGGGCGTTGACCGCGATGTTCCAGGCGTTGACGGCGATGTCCCGGTAGCGGGTGGTGCCGGTCGCCTTGTACTCGCGGGCGGCGCCGATCCACTTCGGCACCTGGGTGTTGGCGTGCAGCCCGTTGAGCGCGTCGGTGTTCGAGGCCAGGGGGTTGAACACGGCGTTGTGGTCGAAGCGTTGCGCGGCGGTGAGCCAGCGCGCGTCGCCGGTCTGCTGGTACAGGTCGGCGAGGACCGCGTTCATGCCGCCGAACTCGACGCCCAGCGTGGTCTGCATCTGCGAAGCGGACAACCGGCCCGTGCGCCAGTCCACCCAGCCGGCCAGGGCGAGCAGCACGTCCCGGGCCTGGGTCGAGCCGATCAGGCGCCACACGTCGAGCAGGCCGGCGAGGGTCTTGTGGATGCAGTACCAGGGAACGTTGCCGTTGCTCAGGTTGCCGGCTTCCAGGGCGGTGAAGTCGGACTCCGGGAAGCCGGACAGGTAGCCGGTGTTGAAGCCGGCGGCGGCGTTGTTGGCCTGGCAGGCGGCCATCGCGGCGACCATGGCGTTGGCCTTGTCGCGGCAGGTGGTGTCGCCGAGCACGGCGTAGGCCTGGGCCCAGGCGGTCAGCAGGTGGCCCTGCATGTGGGTGCGGAACGGGAAGGTCGGCGCGTCCCAGCCGCCGGTCGCGGCGGCGCCGGCGGTGGACAGCCGGTGGTTGGCCCGGAAGTTGTAGACGAGCCGGTTGACGTCGACGAAGCGCAGGTAGGCCAGGGTCCGGTTCTGGTTGTCCAGGAAGCGGCCGGTGCTCAGCCGCACCTGCCCGAGGTCGAACGCGTATGCGGAGACGCCGATGTCGGCGCGCGCCGGGGCGAGGGCGGCGCCCGCGGCGGTCGGGTCGCCGAGCAGGGGCGCGGCCGCCGAGGCGGCGGCGACGGCGCCGGTGGTCTGCAGCAGCCGGCGGCGGCTGACGCTGGGGTGGGCCATGGGGTCTGTTCCTTTCGAACCGTGACGGCGGCGGTGGCTCTGTGAGCGTTAACATGCCTGCGCGACGCGCCCGCACTACGGGGGTGACGAGTGAAGTGAGCGCTAACATCGCGGCGGCATGACGAGACTGCCAGAGGAATCGGCAACCTTCAAGGGCACGGGCCGGGTCTACGACACGTCGGCACGACTGTCACGGGACTTCTGAGCACCCCGCGCCGGCGTCGTGGCCGTCCACCGGGGCGCGGCTGGTGGACAGCACCGGCGGTCAGGGCGCGGCACCGACCCGCCGCTCGGTGCCCCAGCCGAGCGTCCAGTGCTGGTCGGGGACCTCGCCGGCGGCACCGGCGAAATCGCGCAGGGCGAGCAGGAGTTTCGGCCGGCTGTGGGCGGGCATGGCACTCAGGATGCGGTTGATCTCGCGCCGGCGGGCGTCGGTGACCCGCTCGACGAGCTGACGCCCGGCCGGGGTGAGTGACACCTGAACCGCACGCCGGTCACCGGCGGCTGGGTCACGCTGGACGAGACCACGTCGCTGGAGCCGGTCGCAGTGACGCGTGGCGGTGGAGCTGTTGACGCCGAGCAGCTCGGCCAGGTCGACCATGCGTTGCGGGCCGCGGCCGGCCAGCAGCACCATCGCCCGGTGCTGGGGCAGGCTGATGTCGGCGGCGCCGGCGTCCAGCGAGCGCACGGCGATGGCGACGAGCACGCGGCTCGCGGTGAGGAACGCCTCGGCGAGATCGGCGTCGACGTGATCGGGATCGGTCACGCACCCAGTGTGCCCCGTCCAGGAAAATTTCATGCATCGGGCATGGATGCCCAGTGCACGGGTAAGCGAACCGGGCCGGCAGCTCCCGACCCGGGCGGGAGAAGCGGGCCGTGCCGTTGCGTGCCGGGCCCGTGCCCCGCCACCACGACCCGAGACGCCACGCGACGGTCCGGCTGTGCGGTGGCGCGGACCGGCCCGACACCGGAAAGGACCAACGCCACATGGAAACCATCACCTCCGAGGTACTGATCTCCCGGCTGGCCGACTGGGGCGTCGACACGGTGTTCGGCATCCCCGGCGACGGCATCAACGGGATCATGGAAGGGCTGCGGCGCAACGCCGACCGGGTGCGCTTCGTCCTGACGCACCACGAGGAGGCGGCCGCGTTCATGGCCACCGCCCACGCGAAGGCCACCGGACGCATCGGGGTGTGCCTGGCCACCTCCGGGCCCGGCGGCATCCATCTGGCCAACGGCCTGTACGACGCGAAGCTCGACCACGCGCCGGTGCTGGCGATCACCGGGATGCAGGAGACCTCGGTGCTCGGCACCGGATACCAGCAGGAGGTCGACCTGACCCGGCTGTACGAGGACGTCAGCGTCTACAACCAGCTGGTCGTCAACCCGCAGCAGCTGCCCGCGCTGGTGGACGTGGCGATCCGGCACGCGTACGCCCGGCGCGGTGTCGCGCACCTGTGCGTCCCCAACGACATCCAGGTGGCGCCGGCCGACGCCGACCCGTACCAGCACGTGTCCCCCGCCAAGCCGCCGGCCACGGCGCCGGTGTACCTGACCGGCTCGGTGCGGCCCCGCGACGAGGACGTCGCCCGCGCCGCCGAGGTGATCAACGGCTCGGCGAAGGCGGCGATCCTGGTCGGTGTCGGCGCGCGCGGCGCGGGCGCACTGGTGGAGCGGATGGCCGACACGATCGCCGCCCCGGTGATCAAGACCCTGTCCGGCAAGATGGTGATCCCCGACGACTCGCCCTACACCACCGGTGGCATCGGACTGCTGGGCACCGCCCCCAGCGAGGAACTGATCGACGACATCGACACCCTCGTCATGCTGGGCACCAACTTCCCGTACACCAAGTACCTGCCGCAGGCGGGCAAGGTCAAGGTCGTCCAGGTCGAGATCGAGGAGACCCGGGCCGGGATGCGCCTGCCGACCGACGTGCCGCTCATCGGCGACGTCGACGCGACGTTGCACGCGCTCATCCCCCGGCTGACCCGCCGCACCGACCGGTCGCACCTGCAGCGGTACCAGGCGCAGATGCGCGACTGGAACGAGAAGATGCACACCCTGGAGAACGGCGAACGGGACCCGATCGCCCCGCAGTACCTCGCGTCCTGCCTGGACGAGCTGGCGAACGAGGACGCGGTGCTGTGCTGCGACTCCGGCACGATCGCCACCTGGGCGGCGCGGCACTGGCGCATCCGCGGCGGGCGCGAGTTCTACCTGTCGGGCAACCTCGCCACGATGGCGCCCGGCCTGCCCTACTCGATCGCCATCCAGCACGCCTTCCCCGGCCGGCAGGTGATCGCCTATCAGGGCGACGGCGGCTTCGCGATGCTCATGGCCGAGTTCAACACCGCCTGCCGCTACGACCTGCCGATCAAGGTGGTGATCAACAACAACAACGCGCTGGGCCAGATCCTGTGGGAGCAGATGGTGCTCGGCTACCCCGAGCACGGGGTCCGCTTCGGCGACCCGAAGCCGGACTTCTCCGCCTGGGCGCACGCCTGCGGCGGCTTCGGCGCCCGCGTCGAGAAGGCCGGCGACCTGCGCGCCGCGCTGGTCGAGGCGTTCACCCACCGCGGCCCGGCGCTGGTCGACGTGACCGTCGACCCGAACGAGCCGCCGATGCCCGGCAAGGTCAGCTACGAGCAGGCGAAGAAGTTCGCCCAGGCCTTCCTGCACGGCCAGCCGCACAAGGCGTCGATCGCCACCACCCTGTTCAAGGACAAGATCCAGCAGCTGAAGGCGGACCGGTGACCACCCTGCTGCCGGCGCCCAGGGTCCGCACCGCCCGGCCCGCCGGCGTCGACGTCGACGCCCAGGGCCTGGCCGCCGCGCTGCGGCAGCGGATCCACGGCGGCGTGCGCTTCGACGACGGCACCCGCGCCCTCTACGCCACCGACGCCTCCAACTACCGGCAGGTCCCGATCGGTGTGGTGGTGCCGCGCACCCTCGACGACGTGGTCGCCACGGTGGCCACCTGCCGCGAGTTCGGCGCGCCGCTGCTGTCCCGCGGCGGCGGCACCAGCCTGGCCGGCGAGTGCTGCAACGTCGCCGTGGTCATGGACTTCTCCAAGCACCTCAACGCGATCGAGTCCATCGACGGGCCGCACCGGCGGGCGGTGGTGCAGCCGGGGCTCGTCCTCGACCAGCTCAACGCCGCCACCCGGCGCCACGGCGGGCTGGTCTTCGGGCCGAAGCCCGCCACGCACAGCCACTGCACGATCGGCGGGATGGTCGGCAACAACTCGTGCGGCTCCACCGCCCAGTGGAGCGGCACGACCGCCGCCAACGTCGAGCGGCTGGAGATCCTCACCTACGACGGCGAGCGGATGTGGGTCGGCGAGACCTCCGACGAGGAGTACCGGCGGATCCTCGCCGCCGGCGGCCGCCGCGCCGAGATCTACCGGGCGGTGCGTGACCTGCGCGACCGGTACGCCGGGCAGATCCGCGCGTTCCCGAAGCTGCCGCGGCGCATCTCCGGCTACAACCTGCCGGCGCTGCTGCCCGAGCACAGCATGAACCTCGCCCAGGCGCTGGTGGGCACCGAGTCGACCTGCGTGACGGTGCTGCGCGCGCAGCTGCGGCTGCTGCCCGAGCCGCCGAAGCACGTCCTGGTGCTGATGGCCTTCCCCGACATCGCCGCCGCCGCCGACGCGGTGCCCACCATCAACCGGTACGCCCCGACGGCCCTGGAAGGGCTCGACGACAAGCTGATCCGCTACGAGGGCGAGGAGCACATGCGCCCCGAGGCGCTGAAGCTCCTGCCCGAGCCGACCAACCACACCGGTCGCGGGGCCGCCTGGCTGATGGTCGACGTCGGCGCCGACACCGTCGAGGAGGCGAAGGACCGCGTCCACCGGATGCTCGACGAACTGGGCCACGACGAGGGCAAGGTCTTCGACGACCCGGAGCACCAGGCGCAGCTGTGGGCCGTCCGCGAAGGCGGCCTCGGCGCCACCGCCCGCACCCCCGGCGGGCCCGACACCTGGCCCGGCTGGGAGGACTCCGCCGTGCCGCCGGAGCGCCTCGGCGACTACCTGCGCGACTTCCAGCGGCTGCTGCACCGCCACGGCTACGACGCCGCCAGCCTCTACGGCCACTTCGGCGACGGCTGCCTGCACACGTCGATCCCGTTCGACCTGGTCACCGCGGGCGGTGTGGCCGACTTCCGCACCTTCGTGGAGCAGGCCGCCGACCTCGTCTCACACCACGGCGGGTCCTACTCCGGCGAGCACGGCGACGGGCAAGCCCGCGGCGAGCTGCTGACCAAGATGTACGGACCGGACGTCGTCCAGGCCTTCGAGGAGTTCAAGGCGATCTTCGACCCGGACAACCGGATGAACCCCGGCAAGGTCGTGCACGCCAACCCGCTCGACGGACAGCTGCGCCTCGGCGCCGGTTACGCCCCCGCCGAGCCGGCGACCTACTTCCGGTACACGGAGGACAGCGGCAGCTTCGCCCGCGCCGCGCTGCGCTGTGCCGGGGTCGGCGCGTGCCGCCGGCCGGAGCCGGACCAGGGCGTGATGTGCCCCAGCTACCAGGTCACCGGCGACGAGGAGCACTCCACCCGGGGGCGGGCGCGGCTGCTGTTCGAGATGGTGCGCGGCGAGACGATCACCGGCGGCTGGCGGGAGCAGTCGGTGGCCGACGCCCTCGACCTGTGCCTGGCCTGCAAGGGCTGCAAGCGGGACTGCCCCATGCACGTCGACATGGCCACCTACAAGGCCGAGTTCCTCGCCCATCACCACGCCGGGCGGATCCGGCCCCGGTCCCACTACTCGCTGGGCTGGCTGCCGGCGGCGGCCCGGCTGGCGGCGCTGGCCCCCGACCTGGTCAACGCCGTGACGCACGCGCCCGGGCTCGGTGCCGCGGTCAAACGGCTCGGCGGCATCGACCCGCGCCGCGACCTGCCGCGCTTCGCCGGGGCGAGCTTCCAGCGGTGGATGCGCAACCGGACGCCGGGCGGCACCGGCGAGCGCGGCACGGTGCTGCTGTGGCCGGACACCTTCACCACGTACCTGTCGCCGGGCATCGCCGCGTCGGCGGTCGGCGCGCTGGAGGCGGTCGGCTTCCGGGTGGAGCTGCCCCGCGGGCCGGTCTGCTGCGGGCTCACCTGGATCTCCACCGGGCAGCTCGGGGTCGCCCGCCGGGTGCTGCGGCGCACCGTCGACACGCTCGCGCCGTGGCTGCGGGCGGGGGTCCCGGTCGTCGGGCTGGAGCCGTCCTGCACGGCGGTGTTCCGCGGTGACACGCTGGAGCTGCTCGGCCACGACCAGGACGCGCTGCGGTTGCGCAAGCAGACGCGGACGCTCGCCGAGCTGCTCGTCGCCGACCACGACCTCAAGCTGCCCGAGCTGCGCGGTGAGCACGGCGAGCGGCCGCACGCGATCAGCCAGACGCACTGCCACCACCACGCCGTGCTCGGCCACGACGCCGACGTGGAGCTGCAGCGCCGGGTCGGCCTGGAGGTCGACCAGCTGGCGTCCGGCTGCTGCGGGCTGGCCGGGGACTTCGGCATGACCCCGGATCACCGGGACGTCTCCCTCGCCGTCGGTGAGCAGGTCCTCCTGCCGGCGGTCCGGGAGGCCGCGGCCTGCACGCTGATCCTCGCGGACGGCTTCTCGTGCCGGACCCAGATCGAGGAGGCCGGCACGGACCGGCACGCGCTGCACCTCGCCGAGGTGGTCAACGCCGCGCTGCGCGGCGTGCCGGCGGGCGAGCGGCCCGAACGCGCGCTGTCGGTGCGTCCGGAGGCGAGAGCGGGGCGGTCGTGACCGCCGAGGTGCCCGTCGAGCGGGTCGCCGCGGCGGTGTACCGGATCCCCACCGACGCCCCGGAGGCCGACGGGACCATCGCCTGGGACAGCACCACCATGGTCACCGTCACCGTGACGGCGGGCGGGCAGACCGGGCTCGGCGCGAGCTACACCGCGCCGGCCGCCGGGCAGCTCGTCGAGCAGACCCTCGCCCCGGTGGTCACCGGGCGCTGCGCCCTCGACGTGACCGCCGCCTACGAGGCGATGCACCGGGCCGTGCGCAACATCGGCCGGCCCGGCGTCGCCGCGACCGCGATCTCCGCCGTCGACATCGCCCTGTGGGACCTCAAGGCCCGGCTGCTGGACCTGCCCCTGGCCCGCCTGCTCGGCGTCGTGCGGACCGCGGTGCCGGTCTACGGCAGCGGCGGGTTCACCACGTACGACGACCGGCAGCTCACGGCCCAGTTCGGCGGCTGGGTCCACGAGCAGGGCATCCCGCGGGTCAAGATGAAGATCGGCGAGTCGTGGGGCGGCCACGTCGAGCGGGACCTCGCCCGGATCCGGCTCGCCCGCCAGGTCATCGGACCGCAGGCGGCGCTCTACGTCGACGCCAACGGCGCTTACCAACGCAAGCAGGCGATCCGCGTCGCCCGGGCCGCCGCCGAGCACGACATCGCCTGGTTCGAGGAGCCGGTCTCCTCCGACGACCTCGACGGGCTCCGGCAGGTCCGCGACGCGGTGCTCCCCGACGTGGCGGCCGGCGAGTACGGCTACGACCTGCCCTACTTCGCCCGCATGATCGACGCCGGGGCGGTCGACTGCGTCCAGGCCGACCTCACCCGCTGCGGCGGGATCACCGAGTGGCGCAACGTCGCCGTCCTCGCCGCCGCCCACGGCCTGCAGGTCTCCGGGCACTGCGCGCCGCACCTGCACCGCGACGTCGCCGCCGCCACCCCCAACCTGCGCCACCTGGAGTGGTTCCACGACCACGTGCGCATCGAGTCGATGCTCTTCGACGGCGCCGCCGCCCCGGACCCCGGCGGCACCCTGGCGCCGAACCTGTCCGCCCCCGGGCACGGCCTGACCCTCGACCAGGACCGCGCGCGGCAGTACCGGATCGGCTGACACTACGTCGGCGTCACCCACCTGGAGACGCTCACCGACATCCTCGTGCACGGCCAGGACATCGCCGTCCCGCTCGGCCGCGACCTGCCCACCCCGGCGGAGGCCGCGGCCGTCGCCACCACCCGCACGCTGACCATGAGGCTGCCCCCGCCGCTGCCGTCGGCGAAGCGGCTCACCGGCTTCCGGCTCGTCGCCACCGACACCGCCTGGACGCACGGCGAAGGCCCCGAGGTCCGCGCCCCGATGGCCGCGCTGCTCCTGCTCGCCTGCGGCCGCCTCACCGCCCTGCCGCAGCTCAGCGGCGCCGGCGCGGCGCAGCTCACAGGCCGCCTGAGCGCCGGCGCACGGCACAATGTGTAGGTGCGAGCGAAGATCACCCGGCCCGAGCTGCGGGGCCGGCGCCACGAGCGGGAGCGGCTCGACCGGCTGATCCGTGACGTGCGCGCCGGCCACAGCCGGGTCCTCGTCCTGCGCGGCGAGGCCGGCGCCGGGAAGACCGCGCTGCTCGACCAGGTCGCCGGCGACGCCACCGCGGTGACGGTCGCCAGGGCCGCCGGGGTCGAACCGGAGACCGAGATCGCCTACTCGGCGCTCCAACAGCTCCTCGCCCCGCTGCTCGGCCACCTCGACGCGCTGCCCGAGCCGCAGCGGCGCGCGCTCGGCACCGCGTTCGGGCTCACCGCCGGCGACCCGCCGGAGGCGCTGCTCGTCGGGCTCGCCGTCCTCGGCCTGCTCGCCGAGGCCGCCGCGGAGCGGCCCCTGGTGTGCGTGGTCGACGACGCGCAGTGGCTCGACCGGATGTCCGAGGTCATCCTCACGTTCGTGGCCCGGCGGCTCGACGCGGAGTCGGTGGCGCTGGTCTTCGCCGCCCGCACGCCCGGCGGCGACCGGATCCTGGCGGACCTGCCCGAGCTGCGCGTCGACGGGCTGCCGGAGGCCGACGCGCGGGCGTTGCTGGATTCGGTGCTGCCGGGCCCCGTCGACGACCGCGTGCGGGACCGCATCGTCGCCGAGACCCGCGGCAACCCCCTGGCGCTGCTGGAGCTGCCCCGGGAGCGGACCGCGGCGGAGCTCGCCTTCGGCTTCGGCGGGCCGGGCGGCGCGCCCGTCGCCGGGCAGGTCGAGGAGGACTTCCAGCGGCGCGTCGCCGCCCTGCCCGCCGACACCCGCACCCTGCTGGCCGCCGCGGCCGTCGAGCCGGTCGGCGACCCCGCCCTGCTGTGGCGCGCCGCCGGACGGCTCGGCGTCGGCATGGACGCGGCCGCCGCCGCGGAGCAGGCCGGCCTGGTCGAGTTCGGTGCGCTGGTACGGTTCCGCCACCCGCTCGTCCGCTCCGCCGCCTGGCGCGTCGCCGGCCCGGCGACGCTCCGCGACGTGCACGCCGCCCTCGCCGCCGGCACCGACCCCGGCCTCGACCCCGACCGGCACGCCTGGCACCGCGCGCACGCCGCGACCGGCCCCGACGAGGACGTCGCCCTGGAGCTGGAGCGGTCCGCGGACCGGGCCCTCGCCCGCGGCGGGCGGGCCGCGGCGGCCGCGTTCCTGGAGCGCGCCGCCGAGCTGACCACCGACCCGAAACACCGCTCGGCGCTGCTGCTCGCCGCCGCGCGGGCCCGGCTCGCCGCCGGCGCCGCCGACCGTGTCCCGGACCTCCTCGCCGCGGCGGGGCTCGGCCCGCTCGACCCGCTCCAGCAGGCGCGCGCGGAGCGGCTGCGAGCCCAGGCGACCCTCGCGCTCGCCCCCGGCCCGGCCGCCGGCCCGGCGCTGCTCGCCGCCGCCCGGCGCCTCGAGGCACTCGACCCGGCGGCGGCCCGGGAGACCTACCTGTCCGCGCTCGGCGTCGCCGACCCCGCCGGCGACGAGCTACGGCGGACGGCCGAGGCGGCGCTGGCCGTGCCGGCGGCGGACGACGCGCCGGGAGCGCTGCTCACCGGCCTCGCGACGTGGGCCCTGGACGGATCCGCCGCCGCGGTGCCGGCGCTGCGGCGGGCCCTCGACGCGATCGACCCGGCCCGCGACCTCGACCTGCTGTGGCTGGCGGTGCCGGCTGCCCTGGAGGTGTCCGACATCGCGACCGCGCACCGGCTCAGCGGCGCGGCGGCCGGCGCGGCGCGGGCGGCCGGGGCGCTGTCCGTGCTGCCCGTCGCGCTGACGCTGCACGCCGGGACGCTGCTGCTCATGGGCCGGTCCGGCGAGGCGGCGGACCTGCTCGCCGAGTGCGAGGGGCTCGCGGCGGCCACCGGCGCCGCCCGGCACGCCGAGGTCGGCTGCGGGCACGCGTCGCTCGCCGCGCTCCTCACCACCGCCCCCGCCGCACTCCTGACCACCGCGCCCGGCGCGCGCCCGGCGCTGGGCATGCGGGCGCTGGTGCTGTCCGAGGTCGTCGAGGCCGCGGTACACGCGAACGAGCCGGCCGTCGCCGCGGACGCCCGGGACCTGCTGGCCGCGCACGCCGCCGCGACCGGCACGGACTGGAGCCTCGGCGCCCTCGCGCTCGCCGACGCGCTGACCGGACCCGGCGAGGCCGCCGACGGACGGTTCCGCGAGGCCGCCGCCCGGCTCGAGGCCGCCGGACTGGGCCTGCTCACGGCCCGCGCCCGGCTGCTGCACGGCGAATGGCTGCGGCGCGAGGGCCGCCGCGCCGACGCCCGGACCGTGCTGCACGCCGCGCACGACGCGTTCGACGGCATGGGCCTGCACGCGTTCGCCGAGCGGGCGGCCCGGGAGCTCGCCGCGACGGGTGAGACCGTCCGCAAACGGTCGGAGGGCCCGTCCGACGAGCTCACCGCGCAGGAGGCGCAGATCGCCCGCCTCGCGGTCGCGGGCCGGACCAACCCGGAGATCGGCGCCGCGCTGTTCCTCAGCCCCCGCACCGTCGAGTGGCACCTGCGGAAGGTGTTCGGCAAGCTCGGCATCACGTCCCGGCGCGAGCTCGCCGCGGCGCTGGTCCGGCCCTGACGGCCGCTCAGCTCCTGAGGCCGGCGGCCTCCGCCATGTACGTGGCGTACCAGGCGGGCCAGTTCTCGTCGGCGCGGCCCAGCTCCTGCTCGTGCCGGCCGTGCGCCGCCGCCGCCTCGCGCAGCGCGTGCTCCAGCTCCGCCACCGAGCCGAAGTTCGCGTGGTCGACGCGGCCCGGCAGGCGGCGGGTGATCTCCTGCAGCACGAACTCGTTGCCGTCCGGGTCGGTGAACGACGCGAACGACGCGTACGACTGCCGCCGCGGATCAGGTCCGGGCGCCCGCGCCTCCGTGCCGGCGTGATGGAAGACGCCGCCGGCGTCGTGGAACACCTCGCTCACGTCCACCCCGCGGGTCGCCAGCTCCTTCTGCGCCGCGACGACGTCGTCGACGACCAGGTGCACCCCGCGCACCGAGCCTGGCTCCGCGTCGGTGACCCGGTCACCGAAGATGATCGACGTGGCCGACCCGGGCGGGGTGACCTGCACGACCCGGAACTCGTCGGCACCGGTGAAGTCGGCGTCCTCCCGGCAGCCGATCCCGAGGTAGAACCGCTTGGCCCGGTCGACGTCCGAGACCGGCAGCACGACGATTTCGAGCTTCATGTCCACCATGCCGGTCCTCTGCCCACTCCGGCGCGCATCTACCTTCCCCGCCCGACCCCATGCCACCCTTCCGCCTCCTCCGCCCCGCCGCCTTCTCCGCCCCCTCGCGGCCCGTCGTATTGTGAGGGCCTGACGGGGAGAGGATGGGTCCATGTCGATGCTCAAGGGCGCCAACATGCCAGTGCAGGCGCCGGTGGTCCGGGCCGTGCTGGGGTGGCAGAGCGGGCCGGGCGTGCCCGACGCGGACGGCTCGGCGCTGCTGCTGACCGGCGGTGGCAAGGTCCGCGACGACAACGACTTCGTGTTCTACAACCAGCCGTCGCACCCGGCCGGCGCGGTCCGGCACGAGGGGAAGGCGACCGCGGGGAGCCAGGTCACCGACACGGTGTTCGTCGACCTGGGCCGGGTCGAGCCGGCGATCGAGCGGATCGTGCTGGCCGCGTCCGCCGACGGTGGCACGTTCGGGAAGGTGCCGGGGCTGCACATCCGGCTCCTGGACGCGACGAGCGGTGCGGAGGTCGCTCGCTTCGACAGCCCTGGTGCCACGACCGAGACGGCGTTCATCTTCGGCGAGTTGTACCGGCGGGCCGGGCAGTGGAAGTTCCGGGCGGTCGGGCAGGGGTACGCCTCCGGGCTGGCGGGACTGGCCCGCGACTTCGGCATCTCGGTCGACGACGCGCCCGCGCCCGCTGCTTCCGCGCAGCCGACGGAATACCCGCCGCCCGTCTCCAACCTGCCGATGGCGCCGCCGCCTCCGGTCGCGCCGCCGGCTCCGGTCACACAAGGGTGGCCGTCGGTGACCGTGACCGGGCCCGACGGGCAGCCGCAGCGGATCGGGCTGCCCGCGACGGTGCCCCCGCCGGTCGCCCCGCCCCCGCCGCCGGCGCCCCCGGTCCCCGTCGCGCCGCCGGCTCCCCCGGCGCCGCCCGTCGCGCCGCCCGCGCCGGTGCGGCTGTCCAAGGTCACGCTCACCAAGCAGGCGCCGACGGTGTCGCTCGCCAAGCAGGGCGGCCGGTCCGGTTCACTGCGGGTCAACCTCAACTGGAGCATGCGTTCCCTCGGCAAGCGCGGCCTCTTCGGCAAGCAGAGGACCGCGCACCTGCCCGACCTGGACCTCGACCTGTGCTGCCTGTGGGAGCTCATGGACGGCCGGAAGGGCATCGTCCACCCGCTCGACAACCAGTTCGGTCAGCTGAACGACGCGCCGTACATCATGCTCGACGGCGACGACCGCACCGGCGCCAACGAGGCGGGCGAGAACCTCACCATCAACCTCGACCACACCGACAAGTTCCGCCGGATCCTGGTCTACGCCAGCATCTACGACGGTGCCGACTCGTTCGCCGGCCTCGACGCGGTCGCCACCCTGTATCCGCAGCACGGCGCCCCGATCGAGATGCGCCTCGACGAGTGCACCGTCATGTCGCGGGCCGGCGTGCTGTTCCTCATCGAGAACGTCAACGGCGAGCTGGTCGTGCGGCGCGAGTCGCGGTACATCATCCCGGCGCCCGGCCAGTTCCGGAACCAGGCCGTCGACCTCGCCTACAACTGGGGCCTGTCGTGGGTGGCGGCCGGGCCGAAGACCTGACGGGTCACACGACGACGACCAGCTTGCCGGTGGTGTGCCGGCGGGCGAAGTCGACGCAGGCCTGCGCTCCCTCGGCGAGGGTGTACCGGCGCCCGATCGTCGCCCGGAGGCCGGCGTCCGCGACCTCGCGCATGCCGCCGTGGACGCCTTCCATGTCGAGGACGAACCTGAGCTCGACGTCGTCGCGGCCGGTCCAGTCCTGCCGCGGCACCGGGAACGTGATGGTGAGCAGCCGCCCGCCGGGCCGGACCGCGGCCGCGACGCCCGTCAGCGCGTCGCCCGGCAGGGTGAGGTTGACCGCGGCGTCGACGCCCGACGGGTAGCCGGACTCGGCGTATCCGATCGTCTCCGCGGCGCCGAGGTCGCGCAGCAGGCCGGCGTCCTCGTCGGTCGCGGTGGCCACGACCTCGGCGCCCGCCGCGGCGAGCAGCGGGACGAGGGTCGTGCCGACGCCGCCGGTCGCGCCGACGACCAGGATCCGCTCGCCGGGGCGGACGCCGGCGGTGGCCATCAGCGCCCGCGCGGTCAGGCCGGTGGTGGCGAGCGCCGCGGCGTGCTCGGCCGTCAGGCCGGCGGGGCGGTGCGCGACGAACGGCGTGTCGGCCTCGACGACCGTGTATTCGGCGAGGGAGCCGGTGCTCATCGACGGGCGCGGGCCGAGCATCGGGCGCAGCGCCCGGGGTGCGGCGTAGCCGAAGATCTCGTCGCCCTCGGCGTAGCCGGTCACGCCCGGGCCGGTTTCGGCGACGGTGCCGGCGAAGTCGTTGCCCGGCACGTGCGGGAACGTCAGGGGCGCCGTGTCGCGGAACTGCCCGCTGGGGATGACGACGTCGCCCGGGTTGATCGAGGCGGCGGCGACGCGGACCAGCAGCTGGCCCGGTCCGGGCCGCGGGACCGGCAGCTCGCCAACCGTGTACCCCTCGGGTGGTCCGTAGTCACCGGCGATCACTGCGCGCATGAGGTCCTCCGGAATCCATAAGCGGACCACTCGGTCCGCTTCTAGTGAAAACACTAGTCATAAACGGACCGCACGGTCAACTTGTACGATGGCACCATGACCTCGAGCCGCCCACAGCGCGCCGACGCCGCGCGCAACCGGGCGGCGCTGCTGGCGGCCGCCGCCGACGAGTTCGCGGAGCGGGGCATGGACGCGTCGGTGGCCGACATCGCCCGCCGCGCCGGCGTCGGCAAGGGCACGGTGTTCCGCCATTTCCCGACGAAGGACGACCTGATCGCCGCGATCGTGCTCGACCGGGTCGACGAGCTGACCGCGGCCGGCGATCGCCTGCTCGGCGAGGCCGATCCGGGCGTGGCGCTGCTGGCGTTCATGACCGCCGCCGCCCACCAGCGCCAGCAGCGCGACCTGTCGTTCCTGCACGGCGCCGGCGACGTCGACCCGGCAGTGACGGGCGCCCGCGAGCGGATGTACCGCGTGATCCACGACCTCGTCGACCGGGCCCGCGGCGCCGGGGCGGTGCGCCCCGACGTGACCGGCGCCGACGTCATCCTGCTGATGTGCGCCCCGAACTACGTCGCCGGCTACGTGCCGGACGCGTCACCGGACCTGTGGCGCCGATACCTGGGCATCCTGTTCGACGGTCTCCGCCCGCAGGGCGCCCACCCGCTCCCGGCGCCACCACCCACGCTCGCCTGACCCGCCAGGCCTCGCGCCTCGGCGGCGCCGCCGACGTTCGCCTGACCCGCCAGGCCTCGCGCCCGGCGTCGCCGCCGACGTTCGTCCGACCCGCCAGGCCTCGCGCCCGGCTCGACGGGCGTCCATGGCAGGATGCGGCGCATGCAGCGTGTCCTGCCCGACGGCGTCGCGGAGCGCATCGCGACCGCCGGCCGGGTCGTCGTGTTCACCGGCGCCGGGATCTCCGCGGAGAGCGGCGTGCCGACGTTCCGCGACGCCCTGACCGGCCTGTGGTCCCGGTTCGACGCGTACGAGCTGGCCACCCCCGAGGCGTTCGAGGCCGACCCCGCGCTCGTCTGGGGCTGGTACGAGTGGCGCCGCGCCGCCGTCCGCAGGGCCGAGCCCAACGCCGGGCACGTGGCCGCCGCCGCCCTCCAGTCGCTGGTGCCCGGCACCGTCGTCGTCACGCAGAACGTCGACGACCTGCACGAGCGGGCCGGCTCCAAGGACCCGGTCCACCTGCACGGCAGCCTCTTCGCGCCCCGCTGCGTCGCCGGCCACCCGTTCGACGCACCGCCCGGCGACGACGACGTCCCCGACGACCTCGGCCCGGTCCCGCCGCCGCGGTGCACGGCGTGCGGCGCGCTGGTGCGGCCCGGCGTCGTGTGGTTCGGCGAGGCGCTGCCCAGGGCGGCCTTCGCGGCGGCCGTCGAGGCGGCGTCCTCCTGCGACGTGCTGCTGAGCATCGGCACGTCCGGCGTGGTGTACCCGGCGGCCGAGCTGCCCGTGGTCGCCACCCGCTCCGGGGCGACCGTCATCCAGGTCAACCCGGACGAGACGCCGCTGGACGACATCTGCGACGTCAACCTGCGCGGCACCGCCGCCCGGCTGCTGCCCGCCATCTACGCCGAGGTCAAGGAGGTCACCGCCGGCGGCCGGTGACCTTCGACCCCGGAAGGCGACCGGCCTTGGCGGTGCCCGCCAGGGTGTCGCCGTCGATGGTCACGTCGAAGACCAGGTTGAGCCGCAGGGGGCGGGTGACGGCCTGCTTCCAGGTGAGCCGGTCGCCGTCGAGGATGACGTCGGTGAGGGGGACCTCCTCTCCCTCACCGGCGGCGACACCGGTCAGGGCGGCACCGTCGCGGCGGATCACCGCCGTGGCGTTGATCCTGCCGATGGGCGTGGCGATGGTCAGGTCCCAGGTGCCTTCGGCCGTCATGTTCACCACGCCCCGGCGGGCTGCGGGCCGGCGTCGCGCCAGACGGTGCCGCGCCGTTCGTAGGCGAACAGCTCCTCGACGGCGTGCGCGATCCGCGGGCCGAGCTCGCGCTCCAGGAGGTACAGGGCGAGGTCGAGCCCGGAGGTGACGCCGGCGCCGCTGACGAAGTCACCGTCGTCGACGACCCGCGCGCGGACGGCGCGCACGCCGGTGGCGTCGAGCAGGTCCAGGCCGAGGTGGTGGGTGGTGGCGTGGCGGTCCTCCAGCAGGCCCGCCATGGCGAGGACCAGGGATCCGCCGCACACCGAGGCGACGGTCACGGCCGGCTCGTCCATCGCCGCCTTGAGCAGCCCCGGCAGGTCGGTGGTCAGGGTCCGGCCCAGCAGGACCGGGATCGAGTCGTCGGTGGGCTCGTCCCCGGGGTCGCCGACGCGACCGGCGGCGCCGGGCACGACGACCAGCCCCGGACGCGACGGGTCGAGGGCCGCGGTCGCCCGCAGCGCCAGGCCGCCCGTGCCGCTCACCACCTCCCTGGGGCCTTCGGCGGAGACGAGCGCCACGGTCAGGGCCCCGCCGACCGCGACGGCGCCCGCGTGCAGCACCTCGTACGGTGCGATGACGTCCAACGGGTCGAAGCCGTCGAACAGGACTATCTGCGCATGCATGCGACTCACGCTAAGGACCTGGTGGCGGCGGCCCCAGTGGCATTCGTGACCACTTCCGACGGGATTTCGCCAACCCGTGCGGTACCGTGCCGGCCATGCACATCGTCGCCGTGCTCGCCTTCGACGGGGTGATCCCGTTCGACCTGGCCACCCCGATCGAGGTGTTCACCCGCACGTGCCTGCCCGGCGGCGGCCCCGGCTACGAGGTCCGGGTCTGCGCCGAGCGCCCGCACGTCGACGCGGGCGCCTTCACCCTGACCGCGCCGTGGGGCCTCGACACCCTGGCCGAGGCGCACACGGTCATCGTGCCCGGCACCGCCGACCCGGCCGCCGCGCTGACCCCGCCGGTCCGGGCCGCCTTGCGTACCGCGGCGGCGAACGGCACCCGGATCGCCTCGATCTGCGCGGGCAGCTTCGTGCTCGCCGCCGCCGGCCTGCTCGACGGGCTGCGGGCCACCACCCACTGGATCGCCGCCGGCAGCCTCGCCGCCGCGCACCCGTCGGTGGACGTCGACCCCGGCGTGCTGTATGTCGACAATGGACAGATCCTCACCTCCGCGGGCGCGGCGGCGGGCCTGGACCTGTGCCTGCACATGATCCGCCGCGACTACGGGTCCGCGGTCGCCGCCGCCGCCGCGCGGCTGTCGGTGGTGCCGCTCGAACGCGAGGGCGGCCAGGCGCAGTTCATCGCCCACGACCACCCGCCGACCCCGCAGGGCGCCGAGCTGGAGCCGCTGCTCACCTGGCTCCAGCAGCACCTGCGGCGCGACCTGACCCTCGCCGACATCGCCGCGCAGGCCGGGATGAGCACCCGCACCCTGATCCGCCGCTTCCGCGACCAGACCGGCCTGACCCCGCTGCAGTGGCTGCACCGCGCCCGCGTCCGCCGGGCCCAGCACCTCCTGGAGACCACCCGCCACTCCGTCGAACGCATCGGCGCCGAGGTCGGCTTCGGCTCACCGACCGCGTTCCGCGAACGCTTCAAACGCACCACCGGCGTCAGCCCGCAGACCTACCGCCACTCGTTCAGCTGACCCGCCCACACCCGGCCCGGGCCTCGAGAATTCCCGGGAAAAACAGCGACACCGGGGCCCGGGTCGATGACGATGGGCGGATGGCGATGGTGGTACGGCAGGTACAGGCG
This sequence comes from Dactylosporangium sp. NPDC050588, assembly GCF_040654975.1. Lineage (NCBI taxonomy): Bacteria > Bacillati > Actinomycetota > Actinomycetes > Micromonosporales > Micromonosporaceae > Dactylosporangium > Dactylosporangium sp. NPDC050588. Next base: position 141,782 of record NZ_JBFAJA010000004.1, read on the forward strand.
GGCGACGGCCCCGGACGGGCACGGCTGTGGCAGGAGAGCGGCGCGTTCTTCGCCGGCCTCGACCCGGCCACCGCGCAGGAGCCGCAGACCGACGGGCTCGTGGAGTGGCACGAGGAGCTGCACTCGCGGTACGCGGACGACCCGACGGTGCTGATGCTGGTCGCCGAGCAGGACGGGGACATCGTGGGGGCGGCGGTCGCGCGGGTCGAGGAGCCGCTGCCGACCGCGCACTGGCAGCTGCAGCGCGACCTCGCCCACCGGCGGGTCCACGTCGACGCGCTGACGGTGGCCGGCGGCGCCCGCCGCGGCGGGGTCGGGTCGGCGCTGATGGCCGAGGTCGAGCGGTGGGCGGTCGAGCGCGGCGCGGCGGCGATCATGCTGGAGACCGGCGTGGACAACCCGACGTCGATGCCGTTCTACGAGCGGCGCATGGGCTACACCCGGCACGAGGTCGTGTTCCGCAAGGACCTGCGGTGACCGCCGGCCGCGCTCGCAGCAGTCGCGCTGTGGGTCAGCCCGTCGGTGCCCGGAAGCCCCTCACGAGCAGCCAGACCGCCAGGACCATCTCGTTCACCGCGAGCGGGACCACCAGCGCGGCGTGCGCGGGTGACGCGGTGGTGAGGCCCCCGAACATCACCAGGCCGGCGTCGGTCACGTACAGCGCCACCCCGGCCAGCGCCCAGCCCGGGAGCCAGCGGGGGACGAGCCGTGACCGGAAGAGCACGACGTTGAGCAGCAGCGCGCTGAGGCAGAAGAACAGCGCGGCCGGCGCGTAGCCCCACGTGTCCTGCGTGTCCAGCACCGACCGCACGGCCGGGTCGAGGCCGCCGTCACCCGCCGCGACCAGGATCAGCGGCCCGAACGCGGCCGGCAGCAGCAGCACCACCTCGACCGTCCGCGCCACCACGTAACCGACCGCGGAGCTTTCGCTGTACACCTTGAGCACCGGGAACAGCGCCGCCGGGATCATCGCGATCGCTCCGGCCATCACCAGCACGGCGAGCGCGCCGGCCGACTGCCGGTGCGCGCTGCCGGTGCCGCCGCCGAGCAGCGCCGCGCCGATCACCCCCGCGACCGTCGCGGTGATGAAGAGGGCTCCGGTCACCCGTGCCGCCGTTCGATGCATGTCGTTCGCTCCTGTCTCGTCGGTGCGCCCATGCTCGCGGCCCGCCGGTGTGCAGCGGGTGTGCGTCCGGTTGGGGAACGGGGTTGCCGCCGGTTCGCGGCGCGTGGCACGCTCGCCGCACGTCGTCGGCCCGTGGGAGCAGCGCTGTGGTGCGGATCGGTCTGCTCGGCGGGGTGCGCGTCACCACCGACGACGGCGAGCCCGTCGACATCGGCTCCGCGAAGACCCAGACGCTCCTGGCCGCGCTCGCCCTCTCCCCCGGCACGCCGCTGCCCCAGTCGCGCCTGGTGGACCTCGTGTGGGGCGACGACCCGCCCCGCACCGCGCACAAGACCCTGCAGTGGCACGTCGCGCAGCTGCGCAAGGGGCTCGGCGGGCCGGCGATCGCGCGGGTCGGCGACGCGTACCGGCTGGACGTGCCGCCCGACGCCGTCGACGTCGCCCGCTTCCGGCGGCATGTCGGCGACGGCGACCCCGGCGGCGCGCTCACCCACTGGGGTGGTTCGCCGCTCGCCGGGCTGGACGCGCCCGGCCTCGCCGGCGCGGTCGCCGGGCTGACCGAGCAGTGGGCGGCGGCCGTCGAGGCCGACCTGGAGCGGCGCGCGGCGGCGGACCCGCGTGGTGCCGTGCCCGCGCTCGCCGAGTTCGTCGAGCAGCACCCGCTGCGGGAGTGCGCGTGGGCGGTGCTGATGACTGCGCTGTTCCGGGCGGGGCGCCAGGCGGACGCGCTCGCCGCGTACCGGCTCGCCCGCCAGCACCTCGTCACCGAGCTCGGCGTCGAGCCCGGCCCCGAGCTGCGCGCCGCCGAGGCGCAGATCCTCGCCCACGACGAGCGGCTCCGCGGTGCCGCGTCCTCGACCGCGCTGTTCGGGCGCGACCAGGACCTGGCGGCGACCCTCGACGCCCTCACTGCGGCACCGGTCGCGGCGCCGGTCGTGACGCTGGTGGGGCCCGGCGGGATCGGCAAGACCCAGCTCGCACTGGCGGCGGCTGGCGCGTCCGGGGGCGACCACTGGCTCGTCGAGCTGGCCGGGATCGTTTCGCCGTCGGATGTACCGCAGGCCGCGGCCGACACGATGCACCTCCCGCACCGCGCGGGGCAGACCCTCACCCAGTCGATCGTCACGGCCCTGCGCACCGGTCCCGCGCTGCTGGTCCTCGACAACTGCGAACACGTCCTCGACGGCGCCGCCGCCCTCGCCCAGGCCGTCGCCGCCGGCTGCCCCGCCGCGCGGGTCCTCGCCACGTCGCGGGAGCGGCTCGGCCTGTCCGGTGAGCGGGTCCTCGCCGTCGGCCCGCTCGCGCCGGACGCCGCCGTGTCGCTGTTCCACGCCCGGGCCGCGGCCGCCGACCGCACCTACGACCCGCAGGCCCACCCGGCCGCCGTCGCGCAGCTGTGCGACCGGCTCGACGGCATCCCCCTCGCCGACGAGGTGCGCGCGGCCGTCCCGGTCGAGCTCTGGTGGGCCGACGACACCCCGTCGGCGCCGCTGAAGGAGGCCACCGGCGGCCCGGCGTGGCGGGTCTGGCGCTCGCTCGTCGACCGCCACACCGAGCACGCCCTCCTGCGGTCGTGGTTCCGGATCGACCTCAGTCGCTGACCCCGAGGTGCAGCAGCCAGACCCGGCCGTCCGCGAGCACGACGAGGTCGACGTAGGCACCCTCGTACCAGCCGTCACACTGCACCGTGAGCTCCCACGCCTCGGCGTTGGCCGGCCACAACCGCGAGAGCAGCGCCGTCACCCACGCGGCGAGACCGTCGGCGACCGCCCGCGGCGCCGCCGGCCCGGCCCAGGCGTCCGGCTGCCGCGTCGGCACGAAGAACCCCGGCAGCGCCGCACCGACCACTGTGGACCAGCCGACCGGGGCCAACCCGGCGACCGTGCAGTCCCGTGGCAGCAACGCCTGCACGCTCGCCGGGACGCCGCCGGGCCCGAGGGGCACGTCGTCGAGCGTGAACGTGCACGCGTGGTCGGCCTCCTCGAGCAGGTCCTCGAGCACCTTCAACGCATGCCGGACCATGTCGGGCACCGCGTCGACCCGTGCGTTGCGTGCCGCCGACAGCGCCGCCCAGTCGAATCCCGTCACGCGGGCCACAGTAGCGGCATCCAGTGCTCCAGCTGGGGCTCGTCTCCGCCAGATGCTGCCAACCCTGACGAGTCCTCCAGTACAGGAGCGATCACTCCGTTGCGTGAGTCGATTCCAAGCATCTGCTTGACATTGCCGGGAGGGTGGCAGCACACTCCAAGCATGTCTTTGGAATCTCGCCACACCCAGCGGATCCTGGACGATCCGGTGACCATTCGGGCGCTGGCCCACCCACTTCGGATCAAGCTGCACGAGCTGGTCGGTCGGCAGGGCCCGACAACCGCGGCGCAGGCGGCCCGGCAGCTGGGCGTCAGCCAGGCGTTGGCCTCCCACCACCTGCGTCAGCTCGCCAAGTACGGCTTCGTCGAACCGGCCGACACCACCAACAACCGGGACCATCCGTGGCAGGTCACCGCCACGTCAATATCGGCGGCACGGACCGGGCAGGACGAAACCAGCGCCGCGGTCGACGTCCTGGACCAGATGGTGGCCGAGCGTGGCGTCGAACACCTCGCCGCGTGGCACCGCCGCCGCGACCAGTACGACCCGCGATGGCAGCGCAACGCCGGCGTCGCCCAGAGCCTGGTCTACCTGACGGTCGAAGAGTTCACTGAGCTGCACGAGGCGCTGGACGCCCTGATCACCCCACTCGTCGAACGGCGCCGCCTCGGCGAACACGCCGCCCGACCCGCCGACGCCCAACCGGTGAACCTGACCTTCATCAGCGTCCCGGTCGAACCGACCGCCGCTGACGGCTGAGATGCGCACGCTGTGGCGGGTGCTGACCCGCTACCGCGACCTGCGGCTGCTGCTGTCGGCCGGGCTCCTCTCGCTGACCGGTGACTGGATCCTGCGCACCGGCCTGGCCTACCACGTCTACGCACTGACCGGCTCCACCCTCGCTTCGGCCACCACTCTGCTGGCCGCCCTGCTCCCGCAGATAGCGCTCGGCTCGCTCGCCGGGGTTTACGCCGATCGGTGGGACCGCCGCCGCACCATGGTCGTCACCAACCTGCTCCTGGCCGCCGGGTTGCTGCCACTCCTCGCTGTCCACAGTAGAGACCAGGTCTGGATCATCTACCTGGTCACCGTCGCGCAGAGCAGCCTCGCTCAGTTCTTCATCACCGCCGAGGCAGCCATGGTGCCCCACACGGTGCCGCCGTGGGACCTCGTGACCGCCAACGCGCTCAACGGACAGAACCGCGACATCGCCCGGCTGGCCGGCGCCGCGCTCGGCGGTCTCGCCGCCGGGCTGGGCGGCATCACCGCACTGACCCTCATCGACATGGCCAGCTTTGCCGTCGCCGCGGCGATCCTCGCCCTGATCCGCCACCCGGCCGGTCCCGCGTCCCGACCGGCGCCGGCACACCATGCGATCCGCGAGCTCACCCATGGCGCGCGACTCGCCACTCGCCACCCAGCGCTGCGCCGCCTCCTCCTATTCGTGCTGATCATCGGATTGGGCGAGGCGATCATGGGCACACTCATGGCCCCGTTCGTCCGCGACATCCTGCACGGCGATGCCGAAGCCTACGGTCTGATCCTGTCCAGCCAGGCCGTCGGCGGCATCATCGGCGGCCTCACCGTCGCCGCCGCTGGAAACCGCTTCCCGCCACGCCACCTTCTCGGCTACGGCGCCCTCGCCTTCGGCGGGCTGGACCTGACGCTGTTCCTCTACCCGCTCCAGACCCAGGCGCTCTGGCCGGCGTTCGTCCTCATGATCGCCATCGGACTGCCCGGCGCCCTCACCATCACCGGCCTGTTCACTCTGCTCCAGACCACCACCGACGACGCGCACCGCGGACGGATCTTCGGCCTCGTCAACGCGATCCAAGGTGCCGCGATGCTCGCCGGGACACTCGCCGCCGGCGTCCTCAGCAGCCAGCTCGGCATCATCCCTGTCATCGCCTTCCAAGGCGTCGGCTACTGCGCCGCCGGCGCACTCATGCTGCTGTTCCTGACCCGAGCAACCAATCCGACCCCCCGACCATCAACCACGCCAGCAGCATCACTCGATCGACCAACGCCCGAATGACGCGACGTTGCCGCTGCCGTAGGTGTCCAATACCCGTACCACGGGCGCGGTACGGTGGGCGGCGTGGAGCTGGCCGGTGGACTGGTGGTGCGGGCGGCGCGGCCCGCGGATCTCGAACAGATCGGGGCGCTGCTCGCCGACCGCGGCGAGCCCGCCGACCGGCAGGACCACCGGCTGGTGGTGGAGGACGCCGACGGCGGATTCGACGCGTGCGCGGTGGTCGTCGACGGGGACCGGGTCGTGTCGACGGCGACGCTGCTGGACGAGACCGTCGTCCTCGGCGGGGTGGCGATCCCGGCGGGGCAGGTGGAGCTGGTCGCGACCGATCGCGAGTACGAGGGGCGCGGGCTGGTCCGGGCGCTGATGGGCTGGGCGCACGAGCGGTCCGCCGCCCGTGGGCACCTACTGCAGGTGATGATCGGGATCCCGTACTTCTACCGGCAGTTCGGCTACCAGTACAGTATCCCGATCCCGCACAGCAGGCCGGTCCACACCGTGCCGTCGACGCCCACCGAGTGTGCGGTGCGGGTCGCGGGGCCGGACGACATCGCGGCGATGGCACGGCTGCAGGACGCCGTGCAGCGCGCGTACGACGTGCGCATGCCGCACTCGCCGCTGTGCTGGCGGGCGCTCGTCGCACGGGCCGGCAGCAGCCAGGTCGTCGTGGAACGGGCCGGGCGGCTGATCGGCACGGGCCGGGTCACGCCACCGGACGAAGGCGTGGTGCTGGGCGAGGTCGCCGCCGCCGAGCCGGACGCGGTCGCCGCGCTGCTCGCCCACGCCGCCACGCTCGCGGACGGCGAACCGTTCTCGGCGAAGGACCGCGGCGGCCTCCTCGGCCCGCACCTCGCACCGCCCCCACCCGAGGCGAACGACTACTACCTGCGCATCCCCGACGTCGTGGCGCTGCTCGACCACCTCAGGCCCGTGCTGTCGGAGCGCCTGCGCCACCACGACGGCGAGGACGACGTCGTCGTGTCGTTCTTCCGCCGGCACGTGCGGCTGCGGCGCGCCGCCGGCGCGGTGACCGAGGTCGTCGCGGGCGGCCCGATGCAGGGCCCCGCGTCGCACGGCGGTGCGGGCGTGGCACCGGACCTCGTCGGCCCGCTGCTCTTCGGCCCGCACGGCATCGAGGGCCTCGCCGCCTGGCACGCCGACGTCTACCCCGGCCCGAACGCCGACCTGATGCGGGCGCTGTTCCCGCCGGTGAGGGCGGACCTGCTCACGTTCTACCTGCCGTGACGAGTCCCCGGCTGATTTCCGGCCGGGAACCGTTCAGGTGCGGGACAGTTGCGCCGATGGTCTCAGCGTCACACGGACGCGACGGACCACAGGGGGCACGGATGAACCGCACGACGATCACGAAGGCGCTCACGCTCGCCGGCTTCACCGCCGTCGCCGGGCTCAGCACGCTCGCCGGAGCGACCGCCGCGCACGCCGCCACCGCCCCGACCGTCTACGCCCGCGCCGGCGTCATCTACGCCGTCACCGACGGCCGCACGGTCCGCCTCACCGAGGACCAGGTCAACGCGCAGCCGAGCCTCTCGCCGGACGGGACGCGCATCGCGTACGTGCACAACAACACCGTCTGGGTGATGAAGTCCACCGGCGCCGGCAAGCACCAGGTGAGCGACCGCACCGGGACCGCACCCGCGTGGACCCCCGACGGCAACACCATCACGTACACGGCCGAGTCCTGCACCGGCGCGCCCGGCACGTTCCGCACCGGCACCCGCGGCGGCGGCGCCTCCCAGCCCCTCACCCCCGCGGAGTGCCGCGACCAGGCCGCACCGCAGGTCGGCTACATCACCGACGTCCCCGCCACCGACCCCGGCCAGTAGGCGGAAGGTACGGTCGGCGGGTGCCCGAACTCATCGCGCCCGACGCCCGCCTGCACGGCGCCTGGCTCGAGGCGCACGCCGAATGGGGCCCCGGCACGCACGAGGACGGGTTCGGCCTCGCACCCACCGACGACGTGCACTCGCCCGCCGGCTTCGCCGCGTGGGTGGACCGCCTCGCCGCCCGTTCGGTGCCGGACGGTTCGGGACGTCACCGCTGCCGGCACCGCTGGATCGTCGAGGACGGCCGCGTGCTCGGGGCGATCGCACTGCGCCACGGCGACGACGACTACGTGCGGTGGGCCGGCCACATCGGCTACGGCATCCGCCCCACCGCCCGCCGCCGCGGCCTCGCCACGTGGGCGCTGCTCCGCACCCTCGACGACGCCCGTACCCTCGGCCTGACCGGGCTGTTCACCGTCTGCGCCGTCGACAACGAGGCCTCGATAAGAACCCTCGAACGCGCCGGCGGCGTCTTCGAAGGCATCCGCGACACCCCGTTCGGCCCGGTCCGCCGGTACGGTTTCGCGTCATGACCCCGCGCACCGTCACGCACCCGGTCTTCGGCACGATCGAGTTCGACCCGGCCGACCGTGCGTGCCAGTGGGAGACGACAGCCGGCACGGTCCGCGTGGACGTGACGTTCGACGGCGCCACGATCTCCGCACCGGCGCTGGACGAGGTCGCCCCGTTCGTCACGGACCTCGCCGCCTTCGACGCCCGCGCCCGCGCCGCCATCGCGGACGACGTCGATGCGGTCCTCGACGACTACCTCGACTTCGACGGCGCCGAAGCGCTGCCCCACCGCACCCCGGACGCCTTCCCGGCGGCGCTGCGTCTGGTCCGCGTAGGCCTGCACCCCGGCGACCCCGAGTCCGGCGCGGTCTTCGACTACACCCTCGGCGAGGACCTCACCGACCACCTCGTCGCCGTCCGCTTCGGCCCCGGCGGTGCGGTCGACGACGTGGCGGTGGAGAGCTGACCGGTGGTTGACTCTCCCATGGTGGGAGAGTCGAAGGTGTGGGTGTGGATGGCGACGGGCTGTGGAGCATCGGGGAGCTGGCGAGGCGGACCGGGCTGCCGGTGAAGGTGGTCCGGCACTGGTCGGACATCGGGGTGGTGCCGGCGACGGGGCGGAGCACGGGCGGGTACCGGCGGTTCGACGCACAGGCGCTTGCGCGGCTGGAGCTGGCGCGGACGCTGCGGGAGCTGGGGCTCGGGATGGCGGCGATCCGGGAGGTCGTCGACCGGGAGCGCAGCATCGCCGAGGCGGCCGCCGTGCACGCCGACGCGATCGAGGCGCAGGTGCGGGCGCTGCGGTTGCAGCAGGCGGTGCTGCGGTCCGTCGCGCGGCGGGCCGCGACCGCCGAGGAGCTCGCCGAGCTCACCCGGCTGGCGCGCCTGTCCGCCGCGGAGCGCACCGCGGTCGTGCACGGGTTCGTGCGGGAGGCCGTCGGCGGGCTGGACGTGCCGACGTACCGGGAGGGGCTGCTCGCGGCGACGCCCGGCCTGCCCGAGCAGCCGACCGACGAGCAGCTCGACGCGTGGCTCGAGCTCGCCGCGCTGGTACGGGCACCCGCACTACGGGCGGCGCTCGCGCGGATGGCCGCGTACGCCGCCGAGCACGCACCCGGCGAACACGACCAGGAGGACCTGGCGGCGGTCGAGCGGCTCACGGACCTGTGGGTGGAGCGGGTCACGGCGGCGATGGACGCGGGCGTCATGCCCGACTCGCCCGCGGCGGACCCGGTCGTCGCCGGCATCGTCGAGGCGTGGATCCCGACGCAGGCCCGGACCGGCCTGCACCTCGACGGTGACGGCGAGGCGGCGCGGGCGGGGCTGCTGGAGCAGCTGGAGGTCGCCGCGGACGCCGGGGTCGAACGGTACTGGCAGCTGCTCTGCGTCATCAACGGCTGGCCGGTCCGGCCCAGCATCGCCGCGCCCGGCCGGTGGCTGACGACCGCACTACGGGCGAACCCGGCACCCGGCGCCCGTACCGCCGCCATCGCCGCGGTCCTGGAAGAAGGCGGCGACCCGGAGGCGATGCTCGCCGCCTGCGAACGGGTCCTGGCGGCGGTGGGCGCGATCGTCGCCGAGGTGCCCGCCGACCGGTTCCGCGACGGCACGCCGTGCGCCGGCTGGGACGTACAGACGCTGCTGAACCATCTCGTCTACGAGAACCTGCTGTGGACCGGCCTCGCCACCGGCGCGCCGCGCGGGGACTTCGACGCCGACCATCTCGGCGGCGACCACGTCGCGGCGTTCCGGTCCGCCGCCGCCGGCACCCTCGCCGCATTCCGGCGGCCGGGGATGCTGCGGGAGCGGTTCGGGCCCGCACCCGGCTGGCGGCTGGTCGAGCAGGTCGTCATCGAGATGCTCGTGCACGGCTGGGACCTGGCGCGGGCGCTCGGCCGGCCGACGGACCTCGTGCCGGACGTCGCCGAGGCGGTGCTGCCGGCGGTACGGGCGATGTACGGCGACCTGCCCCGTACCCCCGGCGGGTCGTTCGGCCCGGAACAGCCCCCGCCCGCGGGCGCGACGGCCGCGGACCGGCTCGCCGCCTACCTCGGGCGCCGGCCGTGACGCGGGTCAGCCGCCCTTCTGCTCGGTGGCCGGCGGGCGCAGGCGCACGGCGACGATCGTGGCACCCTTGCCGTCGTACGCGGTGATGAGCGGATACCGGTCCTCGGGCAGCGGCGTGGTGCGCCCCTCGCCGGCCGGGACGTTCTGCGGGATGGGCTTGCCGTGCCGCTGCACCCAGAAGATGGTGACCGCCGGGTTCCTGCTCCACTTCGCATACTTCGCCTCGACCGTCTTGCCCTCGGCCTGGCTGGTGACGCGGGTGGCCTCGGCCCACACGGCGCCGAGCTCGACGAGCGTGCCGTCGGGCGTGACGCACTGCATGAGCCCGAACACCCGCCCCGGCTCGACCGGACCCCACTCGGCCATGTACCCGGTGCCGCCGGCGCAGATGGTGTCGACGCGGACCTCGCCCGTGCCGGTGTCACGCCACGCCTGGTCCAGGTACGGGCGCTCCGGCGCGCCCCAGAAGTACAGCACCATCTCCTTGCCCTTGATCACGACCCCGGTCGGCACGGTGTCGCCGACGGGCAGCGCGCTGGGATTGACGGTGATCGGCACCGGCGACGGCGTCACGGGCCCGCCGGCCTGCTCCCCGCCGGTCTTCGCCGCGCAGGCGGCCACCCCCACGACCATCAGGCAGGTCGCGACGACGCCGCTCACCGCGATGACAACCTTGCGCATGCGAACCTCCTCGGCCGTGCCCCGTGCATCCAATGACGAGGTGATGGCCGCCGATGGTTGCATCGACCGTTATTGGTCGCCGTGCATCACCAGGACGAGAGAAGCCGTCGGCGCCGTCTCGGTCGTCCGCAGGCACCACGCGGCGAGCAGCTCCAGGGAGTCGGCGAGCTCCTCGCGGACGTCGTAGGCGTCCTCCAGCGGGTCGCCGTCCGGGTCGATGAACGCGTCGTCGGGCAGCTCCTCCAGCCGCTCCCGCCAACCGCTCGCCTCGAGCTCGGTGGTGAGCACCGCCGGCGGCAGCTCCGTTACCACCGGCCACGCCGGCCCGCCGACGTTGGACGTCCCCCAGAGCTGCGCGAGGGCGGGCAGGCCCAGCGCGTCGAGGACCGGCCGCCAGTCGAGGAACATGGTCTCCTGCAGCCAGATCGTGCGCTGCTCGTACACCGGGATCCCGATGGAAACGACGACCTCTGCGAGCGAGGCGCCCGTGCCGCCCTCGGCCGCCAACCGGTCCATGGCGACGGCGAACCCGCGCACCTCACGCTCCGACACGACCTGAACGATAGCGTCCGGGCGTCACGCCGGCGCGGGCAGGAGGACCTGGTCCAGCAGGTTGAACGGGGTCCGCCACTGCTCGGGGTGGTCGTAGTTGCCGGCGGTGACCGCCACGACGAGGTCCAGCTCCGGCACCACCGCGAGGCGCTGCCCGCCGTTGCCCGCGGCCTGCGCCACCGCTCGGCCGGCGACGGACTCGAGGTACCACTGGTAGCCGTACCCGGCGCCCCAGTCGGTCGTGCAGCGCGGCTCCAGCATCGCGCGGATCCACGCCCCGGGCACGATCTGCCGCCCGTCGCGCAGGACGACCTCGCCGATCCTGGCCAGGTCGCGCGGCGCGAGCCGCAGCCCCGACGCCGCCGACGCGACCCCGTCCATGCCTTCGATCCACTCGAACCGCTCGATGCCCAGCGGCTCGAACAGCCTGGCCCGCGCGTACTCCGGCAGTGGCCGGCCGGTCCCGTCGGCGATCAGCCGGCCGAGCAGGGCGCTCGCGCCGCCGCAGTACGCCCACCTGGTGCCGGGCGGCTCCTGGATCGGCCGCTCCAGCACGTACCGGTACCGGTCCGGCGCCAGCTCCATCGCGATCTCGGCGTTGGCCGGGCTGTCGTACGGGATGTCCTCCCGCCACTCGAGCCCGAGCGTCATCGTCAACGCGTGGCCCACCGTGAGCCGTGCCCGCTCCGGGTCGGCGCCGAGATCCCCGTACTCCGGGAACTGCCGCAGCAGCGGCGCGTCAGGCTCGGGCACGCACCCCTCCCCGAGCGCGATCCCGTACAGCAGCGCCGTCACGCTCTTCGTCACCGACCGCAGGTCGTGCAGCGTGTCCGGCCCGAACTCGACCACCCCGAGCGACCGGTTCCAGCTCCTGTCCGCGCCGCGCCCGTAGTACTCCAGGACAGTCTCACCGCCACGCACCGCCACGACCCCGTGCAACCCGTCCAGCTGCCCAGCCTCGAGCGCCTCGTCCAGCGTCACCATGCGCTCAGGCTTAGCACCCCCAGGCCCCACATTTCGACCCCGTGACCGTGGCAGGCTGGAGGGGATGAAATCGGTCGGGGCGTTCTCAGGGCTGGGTGTGCTGTGCGTGGCCGCGTCGGTCGTGTTGTACGGGCTGCTGCACGTGCTGCCGCCGTCGGCCGGGCTGGACTGGACGAGCCGCACGATCAGCCAGTACGCGCTGCTGTCCAACGGCTGGGTGTTCGATGTGGCGACGCTGCTGCTCGCGGCCGGATCGGTCGCGGTCGTGGTGGCGTTGCGGCGGGCCGGGCTGGTGCGCCGGGGTGCCACGGTGGCGCTGCTGCTGTGGGTGGTGGGGCTGGTCGGCGTGGTCTGGTTCGAGAAGCACAACTGGGCGTCGGGGCCGTCGCTGAGCGGTGACGTGCACCGGGCGGCGAGCCTGGTCGCGTTCCTCAGCCTGCCGGCCGGCGCGCTCCTCGCGGCGGCGCCCTGGCTCCGCGACACCGCGGCGCGGCTCGTCGCGCTCGGCGGGGTGGTGTCGCTGCTGTGCTTCTCGCCCATCCTGTGGGCGCTGGTGTCCGAGTCGTGGACCGGTGTGCGCTGGTGGCGGGCGATCCCGCTGGGCGGCGTGGAGCGCGCGCTCGGCCTCGCCGAGGTCGCGACCATCCTGCTCCTGGCCTGGTGGGCGGCTTCATCGGCAAGGGCGGCCAGGTCCTCTCCACGCCGGCCCAGCTGAAGCCCTGGAGGTCCGCCGCCGCCAGGTCAACGCCAGAGTGCATGCGGGCGCGGGGACCGCCGACGATCCCCGCGCCCGGTTGTGCAGTCAGACCGCTAGCTGGCGTACACCTCGAACTCCAGCAGCGAGTAGCCCCACGCCGTGGCGCGGGTGGTGCCGTTGATGCGCACGTAGCGACCCGTGGCGGCGAGGCCGGTGTTGTCGTCGACGCCACCGTCGCCGCCGGTCACGGAGCGCACCGTCGTCCAGTTCGTCCCGTCGGCCGAGGTCTGGATCTGGTACGCGGAGCCGTACGCGGCCTCCCAGGTGAGCTTCACCCGGCCGATCGCGTACGACTGGCCGAGGTCGACGCGGATCCACTGCGGGTCCGCGAAGGCGCTCGACCACCGGGTGGTCAGGGAGCCGTCCACGGCCGCCGACGCCGGGGTCCCGGCGTTCTCGACGCTGGACGCCGTCGCCGTCTTGTTCAGCGCGAGGTTGGTGGCGGGCGGCTGGGTGACCGTCCCGCCGTACACCTCGAACTCGAACAGCGAGTAGCCGTAGGCCGTGCCGCGCGCGGTGCCGTTGATGCGCACGTAGCGGCCCGTGCCGGTGAGGCCGGTGTTGTCGTCGACGCCACCGTTCTCGCCGGTCACCGTCTTGATGGTGGTCCAGGTCGTGCCGTCGGCGGACGTCTGGATCTGGTACGCCGAGCCGTACGCCGCCTCCCAGGTGAGCTTCACCCGGTTGATGGAGTACGACTGGCCGAGGTCGACCCGGATCCACTGCGGGTCGGAGAACGCGCTCGCCCACCGGGTCGTCAGCGAGCCGTCGACGGCCGCCGACGCCGGGGTGCCGGCGTTCTCCACGCTGGACGCCGTCACCGGCTTGTTCAGCGCCAGGTTCGACGACGGCGGCTGGGTCGTGCCGGAGTTGAACGTGAAGTCGTCGATGTCGAACAACGACCCCGCGCCGCCGGTGAACACCAGGTACAGCGCAGATGTGCCGGACGGCGGGCTGATCGTCCCGGTCACGTCGACCCAGGTCTCCCAGCCGCCGGTCGGGGCGACCTGCACGGTGCCGGCCACCGGGCCGGTCGGCGAGCCGGTCCGCACGGTGATGGTGCCGCCGGTGCCGGCCGAGGCGACCCGCGCCTTGAAGCTGTTGACGCCGGCCAGGTTGTACGTGTTGAAGGAGATCCAGTCGCCGTTCTCGATGTACCCGACGGCGTTGCCGCCGTGGGCGCTGGGCTTGGCGGCGAGCTGGACGCCGTTCATCGTGTTGTAGTGCTCGGCCTGCCGGGTCCGCGGCTGCAGCTGGTGCTGGTCCTGGACCGCGGTGCCGCTGACCGGGGTGTACACGGCGGCCATGACCCCGAAGATGTTCGAGCTGGGGTCGTGCTCACCGTCCACTGTGGTCTGGATCGACCCGGTGCACCCGTTCTTGCTGGTGATCGGGTGACCGTGACTGTCGTGGCCCAGGACGTAGTTGACCACGACCCGGTTGCAGTCGATGGTGCCGGCGTTCGGGTCGGTGACCCTCACCTCGAACGGCACCTGGTCCCCGAACTGGAACACCGAGCCGTCGGCCGGGGTGATGAGCTGGATCGTCGGCCGGCCGACCCCGACGACGACACTGGCCGTCGAGGTCCTGCCGCCGGTGTCCCGCACCGTCAGCGTCGCGGTGTACTCGCCGTTCGTGGGGTACGTGAACGTCGGGTTGGCCGCGGTGGAGTCGGTGCTGCCGTTGGTGGTGAAGTCCCAGGCGTACGTGATCGCGTCGCCGTCGGGGTCGTTGCTGCCGGCCGAGCTGAACTGCACGGTCAGCGGCGCCGCCCCGGAGGACGGGGTCGCCGCGGCCTGGGCGATCGGTGCCCGGTTGCCGCCGCTGTTGTACTCGATGCGGTAGAGCGCCGAGTTGGCGTCGCCGCCGAACCAGGTGGTGCCGTAGTCGAGCACGTACAGTGCGCCGTCCGGCCCGAACTCCATGTCCATGATGGCGGTGCCGGTCCACGGGATCTGGGTGATCGCGCCGGCCGTGCCGTTGGCGTTGATGGCGGCCGCCTTGATCCAGCGGCTGGTGAACTCACCGAGGAAGACCTGGCCGTTGTACTGGGCCGGGAATTTCACGTCGGAGACCAGGTTCGGGTTGAAGTTGTAGACCGGGCCGGCCATGGGGCCGCCGCCGCCCAGCTCCGGCCGCCACGGGCCCTGTCCGCCGTACGGCAGCCAGGCGGCCTGCGAGGCCGGCAGGGTGGTGATGCCGGTGTTGTTCCGCGAGTTGTTCGTCGGCCCGCCGGCGCAGTTGTACGGCCCGGACGACGGCCCGGTGGGGAACGTGTACTCCTGGTACGGGGTGTTGTAGTTGGAGCAGTACGGCCAGCCGAAGAAGCCCGGCTGGGTGATCCGCTCGAACGAGACCGTTCCCGCCGGCCCGCGGTTCGGGTCGGCGGAGCCCGCGTCGGGGCCGTAGTCACCGAGGTAGACGACCCCGGTGGCCTTGTCGACGCTCATCCGGAACGGGTTGCGGAAGCCCATGGCGTACACCTCGGGCTTGGTGTTCGGCGTGCCCGGGGCGAACATGTTGCCGGCCGGGATGGTGTACCCGCCCGTGGCGCCCGGCTTGATCCGCAGCACCTTGCCGCGCAGGTCGTTGCTGTTGCCCGAGGTGCGCTGCGCGTCGTAGGCGGGGTTGCGGTCGGCCCGCTCGTCCAGCGGCGCGTAGCCGCCGGAGTCGAACGGGTTGCTGTCGTCGCCGGTGGACAGGTACAGGTTGCCGGCGGCGTCGAAGTCGATGTCACCGCCGACGTGGCAGCACAGCCCGCGGCTGGTCGGCACGTCGAGGATCGTCACCTGCGAGTTCGGGTCGATCGT
The DNA here is from genome assembly GCF_040654975.1 of Dactylosporangium sp. NPDC050588. NCBI lineage: Bacteria > Bacillati > Actinomycetota > Actinomycetes > Micromonosporales > Micromonosporaceae > Dactylosporangium > Dactylosporangium sp. NPDC050588. Next base: position 157,236 of record NZ_JBFAJA010000004.1, read on the forward strand.
GTAGTCGTCCCGCACGGTGAACCGGGCCAGCTTGTTGGAGCCGTTGAACGGGGCGAACTGCGCCGCCGTGCCGGTGGACGGGGCGTCGCCGGCCGGGGTGCTGAGCGGTGGCGCGTAGTAGACGTACACCCACTTGTTGGTGGCGAAGTTCGGGTCCGCCTTGATGCTCTGCAGACCCTCCTCGTCGTGGGTGTAGACCTGCAGCGTCAGGGCGACCTTCGTGTTGCCGTTGACGTCGGTGTACCGGATGACGCCGTCGCGCGCGGTGTGCAGCACGCCCCGGTTCGGCAGGACGGTGAGACCCATCGGCTCGCCGGTCTCCGCCACGCCCTTGGCCAGGTTCACCTGGCTGAACGTGCCGACGGCGGACTGCACCGAGCAGTTGCCGATGTTCTGCGCGGCGTACTTGATGCCGCCGAGCAGGTGGGTGCGGAAGTTCGCCTCGGTGTAGCTCTCCTGGGTGTGGCCGAGGCCGGTGTACCAGGAGCGGCCGCCGTCGTAGGCGCGGCACCACGAGATCGGGTGGTCGCCGTTCATCGTGCCGCCGGTGTACGTGGCCTCGTTGAGGTTGGCCAGGACGTGCACCTGCGAGCGCGGGTTGGTGCGGTAGTTGTACAGCTCGTCGGTGCGGTTCCAGTTCGCCGGGATGCCGGCGTTGGACGGGTGCGCGGTGTCCTCGATGCGCACCGTCACCGGCTGGATCGCCGGGTGGCTGGAGAAGTAGGCGCCGACGAGGTTGCCGTACCAGGCCCAGTCGTATTCGGTGTCGGCCGCTGCGTGCACGCCGACGTAACCGCCGCCGGCGCGGACGTACCGTTCGAACGCGGCCTGCTGGTTGGCGTCGAGCACGTCGCCGGTCGTCGACAGCCAGATGACCGCCTTGAAGCGGGCCAGGTTCGTGTCGTTGAACTGCGTCGCGTCCTCGGTCGCCTCGACCGTGAAGTTGTTCTGCGTGCCCAGTTGCTGGATCGCGGTGATCCCGGCGGGGATCGCGTCGTGCCGGAACCCCGCGGTCTTGCTGAAGATCAGCACCGAGAAGTCGGCCGCGAATGCCGGGGCGATGTTGAAGCCTGCCGCGGCCAGCACGAGGGCGACGCAGAGCAGCACTCTGCGGAACATGATCGGTTGCACCTCTCCTACGAAGAAAGCAGCGAACGACGTGCGCCGATCACGTCCGATCCCTGATAGGGCTTCCGGTTTGCGGGCACGGTGAAGTGCCGCCCGCTCCGGCGGGTGGATGGGGGTGTCACACGGGCGTCGATGCCACGCGAAGGGGCCGCGCACCAGCGCCTCGCCGAAGGTCGCACGGTGCCGCGGTGGTGTCCGTCGCCATTGGCGGTGGCGATGGGACCTGTTGGGGGCGGGGGTTACTCCTTCCACCCCGGCGGGCGCCCCAGAGAGCGCTCTCTCACCGAGGTGCCGCTCAGTTAAGCAGACTCGCCATCCTCTGGCAACGGTTCTGCATAGACCATCGTTTATTCAGCCTGCGGCCTGCGCCGGCGGCGCCGGGATGACCCGCAATGACCAGGTCATCGAGAACCATCCCTTGTCCTCATCGGCGACCGCGAGCCGGGTCCCGTCGGCGTTGAACGCCACGCCCAGGAAGCGTCCCCGGGCGATCCGCTCGAACCTGCCGTCCTTCACCAGCCACACGCCCGCCTTGCCGTTGGCCTCTCCGGCGAGCACGATCCGGTCGCCGTGCACGGTCAACGCCGAGGGCGCCTGCACGGCCCGGGCCACCGTCCGCGCCGGCCCGCGCCCGACCCGCCGGCACACGGAGTAGACGGGGAAGACCGACTCCGCCCCCGGCGCGTCGGTGCCGCACCGGGTGGTCAGGTAGACCAGCGACCCGTCGGCGGCCACGTCGCCGAGCATCGCGTCATGCTCGCCCAGACACGTCGACGGCAGCTCCCCCGCCGGAGCGTTCTGCGGGCAGGAGGGCGTCGGGTAGTACACCGTGCCTTCGCCGCCCGACCAGGCGACGCCGCCGGAGTGCCCGACCTTGCCGACGACGGCCGACCGCCCGGTGGCGGCGTCCCATCGCACGACCGCCGCGGGGGCGTCGGCGCCGGTGCCCCGGCAGGACATGACCAGCCCGAGCTCGTGACCGCTGACCGCCAGGACCTTCCGTAACCGGGCCTTCAGCCCGCGCGGGTCCGGGCAGTCCGGGTGCTGGACCGTCACCTGTTCCGGACGGCCGCCGTCGCGGACCCGCATCAACCGCGGCAAGGTGTCGGAGCCGTCCTGGCGCTGCGCGAGGTAGTAGACCGTGTCGCCCACCCAGACCGGGCTGGAGTACTGATCCGCGTCCGACGAGACCAGCTCCTGACCCCGCCCACCCGCACAACCGGCGGCGGTCGCGAGCCCGAGGACCGCGACCGCCGCGACTATGCGTCTGAGGATCGTCACTGGCCCACCCAGGTACCGCCTTCCAGGGCGCGGGCGCGTAGGAGCTCGGCGACCGACCAGGCCTGGAACGGGCAGCCGGTGGCGGCGTGCGGCGCGTCACCGTCGGCGGTCTCCGACACCGAGCCCAGCCCCCACTCGCTGAGGTGCAGCTCCAGGCCGTCCAGGACGCCGGTGGTGTCGGCGCCGGCACGGCGGGCGGCGTCGACGAACGGGCCGATCAGCCACGGCCAGACGGTGCCCTGGTGGTAGGCGTGGTCGCGGTCCGGCGGGCCACCGCGGTGCCGGCCGTGGTAGCCCGGGGAGCCCGGGGCGAGCGACCGCGGGCCGATCGACGTCAGCAGCGTCGCCCGGCACAGCTCCACGATGTCCGGGTTCTCCGCCGGTACGTGCGGCAGGCCCACCGCGAGGAGCTGGTTGGGCCGGATGGAGGAATCGTTGCCGGCCGGACCGTCGACCACGTCGTACAGGCCGAGGCCGTCGGGGCGGGTGAAGCGGTGCTCGAACGACGCGGCGGCCCGCGACGCCGCCGAGGACCAGTCGTGCCCGCGGCCGATCCGGTCGAAGAGGGCGGCGGTGCTCGCCAGGCCGTTCACCCACAGGGCGTTGATCTCGACCGCCTTGCCCTGGCGTTCGGTGACCGGGACGCCGTCGACGCGGGCGTCCATCCAGGTGAGTGCGAACCCCGGCTTGCCCTGCATGAGCAGGCCGTCGGCGGGGTCGGCGGCGATGCCGAACCGGGTGCCGCGGCGGTGCAGGTCCAGCACCTCGTCCATGGCGCCGGCGAGGGCGGCCACGGTGTCCAGGTCGCCGGTGACCTCGGCGTACCGGTCGATGGCGCGCAGGAACCACAGGGCCGCGTCGGCGGTGTTGTATTCGAGGGTGCCGGTGTCGGCGGTGTTGGCGAGCATGCCGTCGGACACGGTCGCGCCGGCGCGGAGCAGGACGCGGCGCGCCTGCTCGTGGCGGCCGGTGGTGAGGAACAGCCCCTCGAACGACGTCATCAGGTCGCGGGACCACTCGCCGAACCACGGGTAGCCGGCGACGGCCGACGGGCCCGTCGGCGTCTCGATGACGAACTGGTCGGCGGCGATCGCCAGCTGCCGCCCGACGGCGTCGCCCCCGCCCAGCGCGACGGCACGGCGCCGGGCCGCGGCGACGATCTCGACCGCCGACGGTATCTCGCCGTCGATGAACGCGGCCGGCATCCCACCGGCGAAGGTGGTCGGCACCGCGCCGGCGGCCGGCTCCCCGGTCGCGAACGCGGTCACGGACGCGGTCTCGCCGGGTGCGAGCGTGGCGGTGAAGCGGCCGGCGGCCCACAGGTCCTCGTCCGGGTTCAGCCCGCGGGCGGCCTCCTCGCGGGCGTGGACGCCGCGGTACCACTCGCCGCCGGGCCGCCACGACGGGCCGGCGACCCGGTACACGCCCTCGAACTCGAAGCCGCCGGCGACCGGCGTCACCTGCGGGTCGCCCCACGCGTGACGCTCGCCGTGCGCGTCCCGCCAGGTGCACAGCGGGGTGAGCTCGAGCTCGACCGGGCGCGGGGCGCGCAGGACGCGGAACACGACACCGACCGCGGACCGGCCGTGCGCCATCGCGATCTCCCGCTCCAGGACCACGTCGCCGAGGTCCCAGCGCCAGCACGGCACGCCGTCGACGAGCCGGAACTCGGCGAGGTGCGTGTGGCCGGCGGGGTCGACGGCGCCGCCGGCCCACTCGTCGGTGGCGAGCCGGAAGACCCGCCCGCCGGCCCGCACGACCGGGTCGAGCGCGGCGAGGCCGAGGCTCCGGGAGGCGGCGCCGGGCGCCGCTACCACGAGCAGGCCGTGGTAGCGGCGGGTGCGCAGGCCGGCGACGGTGCCCATCGCGTAGCCGCCGAGGCCGTCGGTGACCAGCCACTCCCGGCTGGCCGCCGCGTCGAGGTCGCCGCACACCTGGCGGCCGAACCTGATCATGAACGGACCTCCGCCTGGTGCGCCGACGGGCGCGCGATCATCTCCGCCAGCAGGCCGGTCCAGCCGGTCTGGTGGGTGGCGCCGAGGCCGGCGCCGTTGTCGGCGTGGAAGTACTCGTAGAACAGCAGGTTGTCGCGCCAGTGCGGGTCATGCTGGAACTGGTCGATCCAGCCGAACGCCGGCCTGCGCCCGTCGGGGCCCCGCCGGTACAGCGCCAGCATCCGCTGACGGAGGTCCTCGGCGATCTCACCTGCCGTGCACTGCCGCCCGGACCCGGTCGGATACTCGATCTTCACGCCGTCGCCGAGGTGGGCGTGGTTGTCCTCCAGGGTGCGCATGACGAGGTAGTTGAGCGGCATCCACAGCGGCCCGCGCCAGTTGGAGTTGCCGCCGAACATGCCGGTGCTCGACTCGGCGGGCTCATAGCCGACGGTCGCGGTCCAGCCGGGCAGCTCGACGCTGAACGGATGCTCGGCGTGCCACTTCGACAGCGCCCGCAGCCCGTACGGCGACAGGAAGCTCTCCTCGTCGAACAGGTGCGGCAGGATGCGCCTGGTCCGGCCGTGCGCCGCGACCCCGACGCCGACCGTGCCGTCGGTCCCCGGCACGACCTGGTGCTCGGGCATCGCGGCGAAGCTCTTGGACAGCCGGCGGACGCGGGCGAAGTCCTCCTTCGGCAGTGCCTTCGTGGCGAACAGCGGGATGACGCCGACCATCGACCGGACCCGCAGCGGCTCGCTGCTGCCGTCGGGGCGGCGCAGCATGTCGTAGTAGAAGCCGTCCTGCTCGTCCCACAGGTCGTTGTCGCGCATCGCCTCGGAGATCAGCCCGAAGTGTTCGAGGAACTTCACGACGAGGTCGTCGAACGCCGGGTTGTGCGCGGCCAGCTCGCGGGCCATCTCCAGCAGGTTCAGGCAGTAGAACGCCATCCACGCCGTCGCGTCGGACTGCTCCAGGCGGTACCCCGGCGGCAGATGCGAACGGTCGATCGGGCCGATGTTGTCCAGCCCCAGGAACCCGCCCTCGAACAGGTTCCGCCCGTCCTCGTCCTCGCGGTTGACCCACCAGGTGAAGTTCAGCACCAGCTTCGAGAAGACGCGGGTGAGGAACTCCAGGTCGCGCCGGCCGTCGATGTTGTACACCTGCAGGGCCGCCCACGCCTGCACCGGCGGGTTGAGGTCCTCGAACGCCCACTCGTACGCGGGGATCGCGCCGTTGGGGTGCTGGAACCACTCCCTGCACAGCAGCAGCAGCTGGTACTTGGCGAACTCCGGGTCGAGGTGCGCGAGCGCCACCGCGTGGAACGCCGAGTCCCACGCCGCGAACCACGGGTACTCCCACGGGTCGGGCATCGACATGATGTCGGACGCGTCCAGGTGCCGCCAGCCGGCGTTGCGGCCGTGCCGCCGGCCCGGGGGTGGCGGCGGCTGCCCGGGGTCGCCGCTGAGCCACTTCGCCACGTCGTAGTTGTAGAACTGCTTGCCCCAGATCATCCCCGCGAAGCCCTGCCGCATGATCATCGCGTCTTCGTCGCTGGTGCCGGCGGGGGCGAGCTCGGCGTAGAAGGCGTCGGCCTCCTGCTTCCGCTCGTGGAGGACCTGGTCGAACGCCGGCCCGAACGCGTCCGGGGCGGCGTTCGGCGCGAGCCGCAGCGACAGCTCGACCGTCTCGCCCGGCGCGACCGTCACCTGATACCAGAACGCGGCCTTCGTGCCCTCGTGCGCGGGGTTGACGGTGGCGGCGCCGTGCACGACATGGTCGTTGATGCCGTCCTTGGGGAACGCCGCGCCGGACGGCACGCCGTAGAGCCGCTCCGTGTTGGTGTCGTTGTCGCAGTACAGCTGCCGCGGCATCGACCCGTCAGGACCGGGTGCCGCCTGGAGCACCATCGACCCCATGCCGATCGTGTCGCCGCCCGCCGTGGCCAGCCGCGGCTTCTCGCCGCTCTCCTCCCACGACCACGTGTTGCGGAACCAGACGGTCGGCAGCACGTGCAGCGTCTCCGTCTCCGCCCCCGGGTTGGTGATCCGCACGCGGATCCGCATGTCGTCGGGGTCGGCCTTGGCGTAGTCGGCCTCGACGATCCAGAACCGGTTCTCGTCGAAGATCCCCGTGTCGAGCAGCTCGAACTCCGGCTCCTCCCGCGACCGGCGCTGGTTCTCGCTGACCAGCTGCTCGTACGGGAACTGCCGCTGCGGGTAGTGGTAGCGCCAGCGCAGCCACGAGTGGCTCGGCACCGCGTCGAGGTACCACCAGTACTCCTTGGCGTCCTCGCCGTGGTTGCCCTCGTTGCCCGTGAGGCCGAAGATGCGTTCCTTCAGGATCGGGTCGCGCCCGTTCCACAGTCCCAGGGCGAAGCACAGGCGCTGCTCGACGTCGCAGATGCCACCCAGGCCGTCTTCGCTCCACCTGTACGCCCTGGACCGCGCATGGTCGTGCGGGAACGCCTCCCATGCGGTGCCGTCGCCGCTGTAGTCCTCGCGGACGGTGCCCCAGGCCCGCTCGCTGAGGTACGGTCCCCACCGGTACCACGGATTGGCGTGCTCCTTCAGCCCGGCCGGTGCACGCTCGGCGTCGGCTGGTGCCTGGTCGGGGGTCTGAAGGGGAGTGGCCATCCGCTCCCGCTCCGGATTGCTCATGCTGCCAGGACACCACCGGGACCCCTCGGGCGGCGTCACCTCCTGCGCGCGACCGGGTCCGTATTCCTCTGTTTTGCGGTAATCAGGGGGATTTCCGGGCGAAGATGACGGGGTGAGCCAGCCTGACGACGAGCAGCATGTGGTCCACGTCGGCCGGCAGCCGATCTACGACCGCGACGGCGCCGTGGTCGCGCACGAGTTGCTGTTCCGCGCCGGCGCGACCGCCGCGACCGCCTCCCGCCGCGACGCGCACGCCACCGCCAGGGTGCTGGTCGCGGCGTTCACGGAGTTCGGCCTCGACGAGGTCTCCGGCGGGCAGGTCTGCTTCATCAACCTGACCCGGGACTTCCTCACCGGCCACCTGCCGCTGCCGTTCGACTGCAGCCAGGCCGTCCTCGAGGTGCTCGAGACCACCGACGTCGACGAGGAGGTCCTGGCCGGCGTCACCGCCCTGCACGAGCATGGGTACACCATCGCCCTCGACGACTTCGTCTTCGGCACCAGCCACGAACGCCTCCTCGACGTCGCCACCTACGTGAAGATCGACATGCTGGACTCCGACGAGGCCACGATCCGCGCGACCGTCGTCAACTGCCGCCTGCACGCCCACCTGCAGCTCATCGCCGAACGCCTCGAAACCCCCGAGGCCCTCGACCTGGCGATGTCCCTGGGCTTCGAGTTCTTCCAGGGCCACGTCCTGGGCCGCCCGCACGTCAGCTCCACCGTCGCGCTCGCCCCGTCCCGCCTCGCCCGCCTGCGCATCATGGCCGCCCTCAGCACCGACGACGTCGACGTCGACTCGCTCGTCCCCCTCATCGGCCAGGACGCCGGTCTCAGCCTGCGCCTGCTGCGAGCCACCAACGCCGCGTCCTTCGGCCTCAACCGCACCGTCTCCTCCATCCGCGACGCGGTCGTGGCCCTCGGCCTGACCCGCCTGCGCCAGTGGGTCACCCTGATGGTCGTCGCCGACATCACCGAGGCCGACCCCGAGCAGCTGAGCCACCTGCTGATCCGCGCCCGCTGCTGCCAACTCCTCGCCGAGGCCGCCTCCCTTCCGGGCGAACCCGCGTACATCGGCGGCCTCCTGTCCGCCGTCGCCGACCTGTTCAACGAACCCACCACCCGCGTCCTCAACGGCGTCCCCCTCGACCCGTCCCTCACCGCCGCCCTCCTCACCGGCGCCGGCCCCCTGGGCCAGGTCCTCACCACCGTCCGCGCCTACACAACCCCCTCCCCCTCCGACCAGTCCCCCGCGTCCACCCCCCGCAGCCACACCGGAAGCACGGAACCCATCGAAAGCACCGAACCCGCCGGAAGTGCCGGATCCACTGGGAGCACCGAACCCGCCGGGAACGCCAGGCCCACCGGGAGCGCCGGACTCACTGGGGTTGCCGGACTCACTGGGGTTGCCGGACTCACTGGGGTTGCCGGACCAGGCAAACCCGCCGAACCTGCGGAACCTGTTGGCCCCGCCGGACCGCACGGTTTCGCTGAAAGCGCAGGCACAGCTGGCAGCGCAGGCACAGCTGGGAACGCCGGTCCCACGACTGAACCTGCCGAGTCCGCACACCCGGCCGGAGCCGCCCCGCCGGTCACCATAGACGACCCCACCGCGCTGGCATCCTTCTACCTCGCCGCGGTCCGCTGGACGAACACCACCCTCAGCGAACTCTCCAACGAATTCCGCCACCCCCAACCCGCCAACCGCACCACCGCCCCACTCCCCCAGAACCGCTGACCCCCGCCCGCGACAACGCCCCACCCACCACCCCACCCAGCCACAGCCCCGCCGCACCACCTTCGGCTCCGTCGCGCGACGACCGTTGCAGCGCCCGTCACAGCCGCACCCAGCCATGACGCCTCGGAAGCGCGCAGCAACCACACAGCACTCACCACCCACCACACCCAGCCACAGCACCGACTCGAGGGCAGCGCACGGCAACCGCACAGTGCTCGACACCGCCGCGCCCGGCCGTAGCACCGCCGCACCGGGCTCCAGCGCCGGCGCATCAGCTCGCGGGTGGCGCTCGGCAGCCGTGCGGTGTTCGGCACGGCTGCACCCAATTGCTGGACGGTCGCAGCGTTGGACGCGGTCCCGAGGCGGCCAGGGGCGACGGTGCGGCGGTTGGCGGTGATGCTGGCGGTGGCGGGGGTGCGCGACGATGGCTGGTGTGAGCCGAAGCCCTTGGCGCCGCTGGCTGCGACCCGACCGCGCCGCCGCCGCAGACCAGCCGCCTGCCGACCCGGGTGAGGCCGAAGCGTGGCACCGGCGGGCCGTCGCCGCCGACCCTGGGCGCACGCTGTCCATGGTGAAGCTCGCCGACCTGCTGCGGAAGCGCGGTGACACGGCCGAGGCCGAGTTCTGGTATCAGCGCGCCGCTGACGCTGGCGACCCGTTCGCCATGAGCACACTCGGCGATCTCCACCTGAACCGCGGGGACCAGGCCGGTGCCGAGACCTGGTTTCGCCGCGCCGCAGGCACCGGCTACGTCGTCGCCATCTGCAACCTCGGTGACCTCTACCGGGCCCGCGACGACCCTGCCGAGGCGGAGGCCTGGTACCGGCGGGCCGGCGACGACGAATACGCGATGAGCCGCCTCGGCAGCCTCTTCGCCCACCTCGGCGACGCCGGCCAGGCCGAGACATGGTTCCGGCGCGCGGCGGAGGCGGGCAGCACCTACGCGATGGACAGCCTCGGCGAGCTCCTCCGCGACCGCGGTGCCACCGCCGAGGCCGAGCGCTGGCTCCGCCGGGGTGCCGAGGCGGGCAACGACTTCGCCATGTGCAGCCTGGGCGAGCTCCTCCGCGACCGCGGTGCCGTCGACGAGGCGGAGCGCTGGCTCCGCCGGGCGGCCAACGCCGGTAACTCCCGTGCCATGTCCGCCCTCGGCGACCTCCTCGCGGGCGGCCAGACATGACCGCATGACTGCCAGGTAGGACACCGCTGCCGGACGCATGGGAGCCGGAGCCGGGCGCACCGCGGACCACGGCGGTGACGCGGGCTCGCCGGCCAGCACCCGGGCGTTGCGCAGGCGGGTCAGCTTCGCCGCGTGGCGGGCCCGCAGCCCGTGCGCGCGGGCCTCGGCAAACTCCGCCCTGACCCGGCGCTGCTCCTCACGCCGACGCTCCCACGCAGCAGCCGACGCCGCGAGACGCGCCTGCGAGTCGATCGAGCCAGAGACCGTGGAACGGCCCGCATCTGGGGCTGACAAAGAAAAGTAGGGTCGTGGCACTTGCCGCCTCCCCCCGGTAGGCGCTGCCCCACCATTCTCCCAACGCCCCAAAACCGCGTCCAGCCCGCGCCCGCCACATAACCCAACGCTGCCCCAACCGTTACACTCCGGCGTGCTTGCAGGGTTCGACGCGGTCACCGCGATGGGCGATGGAGTCAGCGACGCCGGACAGGCGTGGTCTTCGTGCGGCGGGAGAACCAGTCCTGCGCGCACTGGGGCATCCGCCGCGACGATCTCCAGTGGCGGACCCGCCGGTGGTCTACAGAACAGGCCGGACAGGCCGAGCGTGGCTGCCGTTCCTGGACCGCGTGTCGCTCGCTGCGGTCGAGATGGTGCTGAGCGAGTCGTTGTTCAGCACGGGGCACGTCCTCAGCGCCGGTGACCTGGCTGAAGACGTGCTGGCGGCCGTCCTGGCGCGGCTGCGCCGGATGCCGTTCCCCGAGTATCCGATGTGGGCCGGTGAAGCCGTGTCCCCCGTGCGCTGGTACGCGGCGCCGGGGCTGCTGGTGCGCATCGACGGGCCGGCTCCGCAGGCGTTGCTCTGGGCGAGCGGGCAGGATGAGCGGGATCTCGGCCTGATCAGCGAGGTGTTGCCGGACTACTGGTGAACGGGGACGCCGAGGGCGTCCAGGAACTCGCGGGCCCACTGGTCGACGTCGTGGGACTGGATGCGGGCGCGCATGGTGCGCATGCGGGTGGTGCGGTCGGCGGGTGGAGCGGCCAGGGCGGCGAGGATGGCGCGCTTCAGGTCCTCGACGTCGTGCGGGTTGGTCAGGAACGCCTCGTCGAGCTCGGCGGCGGCGCCGGTGAACTCGCTGAGGACCAGGGCGCCGAGGGCGTCGCGGCGGGCGGCCACGAACTCCTTCGCGACGAGGTTCATGCCGTCGCGGAGCGGGGTGACGAGCATGACGTCGGTGGCGAGGTACAGGGCGACCAGCTCCTCGCGGGACCGGTTCTGGAACAGGTAGTGCACGGGCATCGTGCCGACCTCGCCGAACTCGCCGTTGATCCGGCCGACCTCGCGCTCGACCCGTTCGCGCAGCTGCTGGTACTGCGCGACCCGCATGCGGCTCGGGGTGGCGACCTGGACGAGGACCACCTCGTCGCTGGACACCGCGCCCTCGGACAGCAGCTCGCCGAACGCCTCCACGCGCTGCTCGATGCCCTTCGTGTAGTCGAGGCGGTCGACGCCGAGCAGCATCCGCCGGTCGCCGCCCAGCTCGGAGCGCAGCCGGCCGGCCGCCTCCTGCACCTCGGGCGACGCGGCGAGCCGGTCGATCTCCGTGATGTCGATCGAGATGGGAAACGCGCGTGCCACGACGGTGCGGTCCTCGTACACCACGGAGTCACCGGACGGGTGGAGGCCGAGGAGCCGGTCGGTGAGCTGCAGGAAGTTCTGCGCGGCGAGGGGGCGCTGAAACCCGACCAGGTCGGCACCCAGCAGGCCGCGCAGCAGCTCGGCCCGCCGCGGCAGCTGCATGAAGAGCTCCACCGGTGGAAACGGGATGTGCAGGAAGAACCCGATCCGCAGGTCCGGACGCAGTCGCCGCAGCATCGCCGGTACGAGCAGCAGCTGGTAATCGTGCACCCACACGCTGGCGCCTTCCGCCGCGACGTCCGCCGCGGCCTGCGCGAAGCGCCGGTTGACCTCCTCATACGCCTGCCGCCAGTCCCGGCGGTACACCGGCTGCTCCACGAGGTCGTGGAAGAGCGGCCAGACCGTCGAGTTGGACTGGCCCTCGTAGTAGCGGTCGACGTCCTCGGCGCTCAGCGGCACCGGGCGCAGCTGGATGCCGTCGATCTGGACGGGCCCGGTGTCGTCGTCGGGGGCGCCGGTCCAGCCGACCCAGGCGCCGCCGGAGCTGCGCACGATCGGCTCGAGGGCGCTCACCAGCCCACCGGGGCTACGCGTCCACTGGGTCTCGCCGTGTTCGTCGGTGGTGCGGTCGACGGGTAGCCGGTTCGCCACGACGACGAACGAGTATCCGTCAGCCATACTCCTCGGTTTACCGCACGGGCCGCACCGGAAACCGGGAAGCCCGGATTTTCCCGGCGGCGCTGTACCAGTACAGCGCGGCGAGGCACCCCTCAAGGACCGCCGGAGGACCGCTACAGGACCGCTACAGGCGCCTTTCCGGGACGGCGAGGGTCGCGTACGGTGGCCGGCGTGCCCGCCGTCGAGATCGTCCTGCCAGGTCCCGTCGAGCCCGAAGGCATGCTGGCGTGCCGGAGGCCGGTGCCCGTGCCGGCGCCGCACGAGGTGCTCGTCGAGGTGGAGGCGAGCGGCATGTCCTTCGACGACATGCTGATGCGGCGCGGCACCTGCCTGGACCGCCGCGCGTACCCGATGGTGCCGGGCCGAGACCTGGCCGGCGTCGTCACCGCGACCGGCGACGCGGCCGACCCGCGGCTCGTCGGCCAGCGCGTCGCCGCCGTCGTGCCGGGCGGCGCCTGGGCCACCCACGTGACCGTGGACGCCGGCGCGCTCACGCCCGTGCCGGAGCCGCTCGGCGCCGTCGACGCGGTGGCGCTCGCCTATCCCGGCCTGCTCGCCCGGTACATGCTGCACGACGTGGCCCGCGTCCAGCCCGGTCAGGTGGTCGTGGTGCCGGGCGCGCCGGGCTGGGTCGGCACGACGCTCGTCCAGCTCGCGCGGCAGGCCGGTGTACGGGTCATCGGGGTGTCGAGCACCCGCCAGCTCGCCGAGACCACGGACCTGGACTTCGAGCCGGTCGACCACTGGACCGAGGACGTCTCCGCCCGGGTGCGGCAGCTCGCCCCGGGCGGCGTCGACGCGGTGTTCGACTCGATCGGCGGGCCGAACCTGGCGGAGTCGTGGGACCAGCTCGGCGCCGCCGGGATCCTGGTGTCGTACGGGCACAACTTCACCCGCGACGCGACCGGTGACCCCGCGGACCGGCAGGCCGCACTGACCGCCCAGTTCGACGCGTGGGCCGCGGCGTCGCCCGGGCGGCGGGCCGCCACCGCCGACCTGTTCGCCGCGGGCCCGCCCGACCCGGCGTGGGCCGGCACCGTCCTCAGTGGACTGTTCGGGTCCGCCGCCGAGGGACGGTTGCGCCCGTACGTCGCGGCGACGTTCCCGCTGGCGGAGGCCCCGGCCGCGCTGCGCGTGCTGGAGACCGGCGGCCAGGTCGGCCGGGTCGTCCTGACCGCGTAGCCGGGCTCAGTCCCACCAGGCGCGCCGACACCGCCGCGTGGCCGAGGCCGACGGCCAGGTCGGCGTAGCCGAGCTCAGTCCCACCAGGCGCGCCGACACCGCCGCATGGCCGAGGCCGACGGCCAGGTCGGCGTAGCCGAGCTCAGTCCCACCAGGCGCGCCACACCGTCGCGTGGCTGAGACTGACGGCCAGGTCGGTCAGCGTGTCCGCGCCGTAGTAGTCGTACTCGCCGTCGTTGTACACCCGGTACTCCGCGGCGAGCCGCAGCGCGCCGGCCCGGTCCCGCGGCGGCCACTTCACGGTGAACTCGGCGGTCGTGCCGGTCATCGCGACGAGCTCGGCGCCGTACCGGGCGTGGAAGTGCTTCAGGATCGCCGCGTGCTCCGCCGGTGTCGGGTACTCGTTCCACCCGCCGTAGTGCAGCGCGAGCGGCACCTGCCACGGCGCCGCGACGGGCACCAGCGCGACGAACACCTCCTCGGCGTACTCGGAGACGCCGAACCCCGGCAGCTCCGGCCGCGGCCGCCACTCACCCTCGCCGCGCAGCTCGGCGCGGAGCGTGTCGGCGTAGTCGCCGCCGTACCGGGCGAGCCGCCCCTCGAACCACCCCGCGAGAAGCGCCGCGCCGTCGTACCGCAGGGCCGCCTCATCCTCCGGCGACCGGATCCGGAACGGCGTCAACTCGTCCGGCGTCTCCGGCGTCATCAGCACCGGCCACAGCCCGGTCCCGCGGTGCTGCGCCCGCAGCCGCCACCACCATTCGAGGGAGTCCTCGCCGGGCACCAGGAACCCCCGCACAGCCGTCATGATCGCGACGATACCGCCCACGACGCAGCGAGCAGTCCCGCGGCCACCGCGCACAGCAGCCTGGCGCCGGTGGTGTGCGGCAGCGACGCCCCGGGCAGGAGCGGCGTGAGCGCGGCCAGCGGCAGCGTCACCGCGCAGGCCACCGTCCAGAACAGCGGCGGCCGGCGGCGGCGCGGTGGCGGGTCGCCGTGCCAGCGTCGCAGCAGCCGGCCGCGGCGGATCCACCCGACGGTCGCGGCCAGGCCGAGCGCGCCCAGCACGTGCATCACGTACTCCGACCAGGGGACCACGACCTCCAGCCGGTCGAGGGCCAGATGGCTCGCCGCGCCGAGCAGCGCCGACGACACGGTGACCGGCCACCCCGGCCGGTGCGGCCCGAGCACCCCGTAGTCGCCGGACCCCGGCAGGTGCGCGGCGAGCGCCGGCGCCGCCCGCCGGGTCAGCCACGCGACCGCCACGGCGACCGGCAGGCACCACGCGACGAGCCCGGGCAGCTGGTGCGACAGGGGCCAGACCGGCAGCCCGGAGCCGTCCAGCACGTACGCGAGGTCCGGCGCCACCGACCCGGTGACGAGCGCGACCCCGTCGAACCAGCGCGGCCGCCACACCTTCAGCGGCAGCACGGCGGCGGGGTGGGTGGGGAACGTCAGGGGCACCAGCGCGACGGTAACGGCGGCCGGTGGGGGCGGGGCGCCGGAACCGTGAAGATTCGGCAAGGATGGGGACCATGACGACGATCGAGGAGGCGCCGCTGCGGCAGGCGCGCAACTCCGCCGCCTTCTGGGCCGCGACCGGACGGGCCCGCGGGCACGAGGTGGTCCGCCGCCCCGGGTACCTCGCCGTCGTGGGCGACGCGCGGGCGGGCGTGCGGGTGCTGATCCAGCGGGCCGGGCTCGACGCCGGTGAGGTCGCCGAGATCACGGACCTGGCGGCTCAGGCACCCGGGCCGGTCGACGTCGAGGACCCGTTCAGCGCGACCGACCTGACCCACCTCGGCATGCGCACCTGGCAGATGCCCGTCATGCTGCGCCGGCCGGGGCCCGTGGGCGTGCCGGCGATGGACGTCTTCCGAGTCCGCGCCGAAGTCGATCTCCAGTCGGCCGAGCGGGCCGTGATCGACGGCTTCGAGCTCAGCCGGTTCACGCCGTACAAAAGCGGCGAACTCTTCCCGAGCGCCTTGATCGAACAGTCCGGGGTGGACGTGTTCGTCGCGCGGCTCGACGGGGAGGTCGCCGGCGCGTGCGTCACCGTCCTGGACGACGGGCTCGGCAGCCACTACTGGGTCGGGACACCGCCGAAGTTCCGCTCCCGCGGCGTTGGGCGGGCCGTCATGCTCGGCTCCCTCGCCCACCTCACCGGGGTGCCGGTCACGCTGACCGCGTCGCGCCTGGGCCGCCCCTTGTACGAGTCGCTCGGCTTCACGGTGGCGTCCCCGGCCACCTGGTGGTCCTCTACGCCGTGACCGAGAGGTACCACCACGTCGCGGCCTCGTCGTCCATCGCGAGCACCTGCTCGTCGGTCGGGCGGTGCCCGTCGGGCAGCGGCACCGACATCGCCCCGGTTCGCACCACGATCTCCCGCAGCCGCCCCACCTGGTCGGCGACGTCCGCGGTCACCTCGCCGCCGACGAGAATGTGTGGGCCCAGGGTGTACCAGAGTGCGATGAGCCGCACGTCGCCGGCGTGCTCGGCGGCCTCGGCGACGGCCAGGACGGCGTCGACCAGTAGCACCGGCCGCGGTGGGACCGCGTCGGCGCCGGTCAGTTCCCCGGCGTCGACCATCCGCTGCCACAGGGCGGTGCCGGCGTCGCAGTACAGCAGCGGCGGCTCGACGTAGCCGTCCTCCAGCTCCGAGTCGTAGCCGTCGAAGTCCTCGGCCTCTTCGTCGAACGTGCGCAGGGCCGTGAACTCCGTCAACCCGTCGAAGTACCCGCGTCGCCGCGCGTAGTCGGGGTGCCGGTCGAGCGGGAACCCGTACACGAACCGCCGCCGCCGCAACAGGTCGATGTCGCGGAAGTGCGTGATCGCCCCGTCGAACTGCCGCCCGAACGCGAGCAGCACCGCGAACCAGTCGCGTGGCCGGTCGTCGTCCGCGCGGTGGTGCGCGTCGAGGAGCCGCACCGAGTCCCACACCATGTCGTCGAACACCCGCGCAACGGTGTCACATCCGCGGGCCCGGCCTGGCGGTCGCCCTGGTCGCCGGCCCCGACCTCGTCGTGCTCGACGAGCCGACGAGCGCCCTCGACCCGCTCGGCCGCGCCGACGTCAGGGACCTGCTGCTGGCGTTGAAGGAGCGCGGGGTGGCCGTGCTGCTCAACTCGCACCTCATCGGCGAGGTCGAGCGCGTCTGCGACCGGGTGGTCATCCTCGACAAGGGCCGGGTCGCCGCCGCCGGTACGCTGCCCGAGCTGCTCGGCCGGCGGTCCCTGCACCTGCGCCTGGACGGCGTGTCCCCGGCGGCCTCGGCCCGGCTCGCCGAGGCCGGCGCGGTGACCTCCACCGGCGACCAGTTCACGGTCGCGCTGCCCGCGGACCCGGCCGAATCCCTCATCCCCGACCTGGTCCGCGACCTGGTCGGCCTCGGCGTGCGCGTCCACGCGGTCGAGCCGGCCCGGATCACGCTGGAAGAACGCCTGCTGGACATCCTGCGCGCCAAGACGGAGGACCGATGACCGTCCTGACGATCGCCTCGCTCACGCTGCAGGAGGCGGCGCGGCGCAAGGTGCTGCGGTCCCTGGCAACGCGAGCCTCGCCCAGGTCGGCACCGTCTCCAAGATGCTCCTGCCGACCGACGGCCTGTGGCGCGGCGCGATGCACGCCTTCCAGGACCCGACCCTGCTCAGCCAGTTCAGCGAGGCGTTCGAGGGCCACCCGTTCCTCAGCCAGACCGGCCTGACCCCCGCGTACGTCGCCTGGGCCGCGCTCTGGACCGGCGTCGTCCTCGCGCTGTCCGCCCTCGCCTTCCACCGCCGCGACCTGTGAACCTACCGCCGCAGGAGCGGCTTGCCGTCGCGGGCCAGGCCGTCGACGAGATCGGGCGTGGTCTCGCCGAAGCGGCGGTTGAGGACGTCGAGGTCCAGCGTGCCGCCGACGGTGAGGTCACCGTCGATCACGAACGCCGTCAGCTCGTCCGTGCCGCCGATGCCGGCCATCCTGTACAGGCCGCCGCCGGTGAAGTCGCCGTCGGCGTGGACGTCGCCGCGCCATACGAGAGCCGCATCGAACTCGACGTCGAACTCCTCGAAGGGGCTCGCCGGCAGCGCCGCGCCCGCGTCGTCGAACTTCTCCCAACGTGTCATGGGCGCAATGTAGCGGCCGAAAATGTCGGGGGGTCCGGCTATGGTGGCCCGGTGCATGTGGCAGACAGTCATGACCTGATCAAGGTCCACGGGGCCAGGGAAAACAACCTGAAGGACGTCAGCGTCGACATCCCGAAGCGCCGCCTGACGGTGTTCACCGGGGTGTCGGGATCGGGCAAGAGCTCGCTGGTGTTCGGCACGATCGCCGCGGAGTCGCAGCGGCTCATCAACGAGACCTACAGCGCGTTCGTGCAGGGCTTCATGCCGAGCCAGGGCCGGCCCGACGTCGACCTGCTCGAAGGGCTCACCACGGCGATCATCGTCGACCAGGAGCGGATGGGTGCCAACTCCCGTTCCACGGTCGGCACCGCGACCGATGCGAATGCCATGCTGCGGATCGTGTTCAGCCGCCTCGGCGTGCCGAGCGCCGGGCCGTCGTTCCACTACAGCTTCAACGTGCCCGCCGGCGCGTGCCCCCGCTGTGAGGGCATGGGCACCGCCAACGACATCGACCTCGACGAGCTGTTCGACCGGGACAAGTCGCTGAGCGAGGGCGCGATCACCATCCCGGGTTACAGCGTCGACGGCTGGCTCGTGCGGATCTTCACCGCGTCCGGCTTCGTCGACGCCGACAAGCCGATCCGCGACTACACCGAGCAGGAGCTGCACGACTTCCTGTACAAGGAGCCGGTGAAGGTCAAGATCGAGAACATCAACATGACCTATGAGGGGCTCATCCCCAAGGTCCAGAAGGGGTTCCTGCAGAAGGACAAGGAGGCGCTGCAGCCGCACCTGCGCGCGTTCGTGGAGCGGGCGGTCACGTTCACGGCCTGCCCCGAGTGCAACGGCACCCGGCTCAACAAGGCGGCGCTGGAGTCGCGCATCGACGGCATCAACATCGCCGACGCGTGCGCGATGCAGATCAGCGACCTCTCCGACTGGGTCCGCGGCATCAAGGACCCTGCGGTCGGGCCGCTGCTGGTGACCCTGCAGCAGACGCTGGACTCGTTCGTGGAGATCGGTCTCGGTTACCTGTCGCTGGACCGGCCGTCGGGCACGCTGTCCGGCGGTGAGGCGCAGCGCACCAAGATGATCCGGCACCTCGGGTCGAGCCTCACCGACGTGTCGTACATCTTCGACGAGCCGACCGTCGGGCTGCACCCGCACGACATCCAGCGGATGAACGGGCTGCTGCAGCGCCTGCGCGACAAGGGCAACACGGTCCTCGTCGTCGAGCACAAGCCCGAGACGATCGCGATCGCCGACCACGTCGTCGACCTCGGCCCGGGCGCGGGCGGCGCCGGCGGCACGATCTGCTTCGAGGGCACCGTGGCGGACCTGCGGGCCAGCGACACGCTCACCGGCCGCCACCTCGACTATCGGGCGGTGCTCAAGGCCGACCCGCGCAAGGCGACGGGTGCCCTGCCGATCCGCAACGCGTCCCGGCACAACCTGCAGGACGTGAGCGTCGACGTGCCGCTGGGCGTGCTGGTCGTCGTCACGGGCGTCGCGGGGTCGGGCAAGAGCTCCCTCATCCACGGCTCGGTGCCCAAGGGCGCGGGCGTCGTCTCCGTCGACCAGACCGCGATCCGCGGCTCCCGGCGCAGCAACCCCGCCACCTACACCGGCCTGCTCGACCCGATCCGGGCCGCCTTCGCCAAGGCCAACAAGGTGAAGCCGGCCCTCTTCAGCGCCAATTCGGCGGGCGCCTGCCCCAACTGCAACGGCAACGGCGTCATCTACACCGACCTGGCCATGATGGCGGGCGTCGCCACCGTCTGCGAGGAGTGCGAGGGCAAGCGCTTCCAGGCCGCCGTCCTCGACTACAAGCTGGGCGGCAAGGACATCAGCGAGGTCCTGGCGATGTCGGTGACGGAGGCGGAGGCGTTCTTCGCCGCCGGCCACGCGAAGTCGGCCGCCGCCCACGCCATCCTGCACCGCATGGCCGACGTCGGCCTCGGCTACGTCACCCTCGGCCAGCCGCTGACCACCCTCTCCGGCGGCGAGCGCCAGCGCCTCAAGCTGGCCATCCACATGGCGGAGAAGGGCGGCATCTACGTCCTGGACGAGCCGACGACCGGCCTGCACCTCGCCGACGTCGAGCAGCTGCTGAAGCTCCTCGACCGCCTCGTCGACTCCGGCAAGTCCGTCATCGTCATCGAGCACCACCTGGCCGTCATGGCCCGCGCCGACTGGATCATCGACCTCGGCCCCGGCGCCGGCCACGACGGTGGCCGCCTCGTCTTCGAGGGCACCCCCGCCGACCTGGTCGCCGCCCGCTCCACCTTGACCGGCGAGCACCTGGCCCAGTACGTCGGCGCTTAGCGCTGCCCGGCTCGGCTGCCCGCACGGCCTGCGGACAGCCGAGCCACCACCCCGCCACACCGGCGCCGGGTGGGTGTCGTCGCGTTGGCCGGCGCGGCACGCCGCCCAGCCTCGCCGGCCTGTCACGGACAGCGCCGGCCCACCCTCACCGGCCTGTCACGGACAGCACCGACCCACCCCCGCTGGCGTGTCACGGACAGCGCCGGCCCGGCACCGACCGCCGCGCGGACCGCTCCCGGTGTATTGAGGGCACCCCGCCGACCTCTCCGCCACCGCCCCGCCCTGACCTGCGCGGTACGTCGGCGCACAGCGGAAACCAGCTCAGCGCCCGCCTCAGTGTGCGGACAGCCGAGCCACCCCGTCACACGCCCGGGCGTTCCAGCCGGCCTCGTCGCGACCCGCTCCCACGCTGACCGGTGAGCCCCTGGCGCTTCGGTCGAATGTCGAGGTCATGGCGGCCGGGCCTCAGTCCTGCCGCAACGCGACAACAGCCCACGCCGCCCGGCTGCGAGGCGCCGCGGCCGTCCGTCCACCTCTCCCGCGCAGCTTGCCGACAGCGTGTCGGTATAGTTGCCGACACGCTGTCGGTAAATCCTAGGAGGGGTCATGTTCCTGGCGTTGCGTGAGCTGCGGTTCGCGCGTTCTCGGTTTGCGTTGATGGGGGCGGTGGTGGCGCTGATCGCGGTCCTCATGGTGCTGCTGTCCGGCCTGTCGTCCGGGCTGGTGAACGATGGCGTGTCGGGGTTGCGGCGGATGCCGGTCACCGCGTTCGGGTTCGCCGAGGGAACCCGGGTGGACGGCGCGTTCTCGCGCAGCGTCGTCGATGAGAAGCAGGTGGAGGCCTGGCGCGGGCAGCCCGGCGTGGAGGCGGCCGAGCCGTTCGGCAACATGCTGGTGAACGCGCACAGTGGCGCCGGGGCGCCGATCGACCTGGCGCTGTTCGGCGTGCGACCGGGCTCGTTCCTGGACCCGGCGCCGGCCAGCGGATCGCGGCTGGGCAGCGCGGACGGGCTGGTCGTCTCCAACACGCTGCTCGACGCCGGGCTGCGCCTCGGCGACACGGTGACCATCGACCGGCTCGGCGTGCGGCTCACGGTGGTCGGGGCCACCGCCGATCAGCGGACGTTCGGGCACGTCGACGTGGCCTACCTGCCGCTCGACACCTGGCGCCGGATCCACACGGGCGCCGACGGTGAGGCCACCGCGGTGGCGATCAAGGCACGTGCGGGCGCCACGCTGGACCTCGCGGCCGGGGACGCCGCCGCGGGCACCACCAGCCTGACGCTCGCCGACTCGTTCGCGACCTCGCCCGGCTACACCGCCGAGACGTCGACCCTCACGCTCATCCAGGTCTTTCTGTACGCCATCTCAGCCCTGGTCGTGGGCGCGTTCTTCACGGTATGGACCATCCATCGCCGGCAGGAGCTGGCCGTCCTGCGAGCGATCGGCGCGTCCCGGGCGTACCTGCTGCGCGACGGCCTTGTCCAGGCACTGCTCATCCTGCTGGCCGCCTGCGCCGCCGGGGTGCTGGCCGGCCTGGGCATGGGCGCCCTCGTAGCCGGCGGAGACGTGCCGTTCACCCTGGAACTGCCTGCCGTCGCGACCGCGGCCGGGCTGCTCATCGTGCTGGGCCTGCTCGGCGCGGCTACCGCCATCGTCCGTATCGCCACGGTGAACCCGCTGACCGCTCTGGGAGCACAACGATGACACTCGACACCGCGACCCGCACCGGATTGCGCCTGGCCGGGGTGACCCTGCGCCTGGGCGACGGCGACGACACCATCAAAGCGCTGGACGCGGTGAGCCTCACCGTCGCGCCCGGCGAACTCGTGGCGGTGGTCGGGCCGTCCGGCGCCGGCAAGTCCAGCCTGCTTGCCGTGGCCGGCGGGCTGACCGTGCCGGACGAGGGCGGCGTGACCGTCGACGGCAACGATCTGGCCGCCATGAAGCCGGCGGCGCGCACCGCCTTCCGGCGCGAGCATGTCGGCTTCGTCTTCCAGAACGGCAACCTCATCCCGGCGCTGACCGCGATCGACCAGCTGCGGCTCATCCAGCACCTCAACCGGCGCCGGACCGGGGCGCAGGACGCCGCACAGTTGCTTGCCGAGGTCGGCATGGCCGGCAAGGCGCACCGGCGCCCGCACCAGCTCTCCGGCGGCGAACGGCAACGCATCGGCATCGCCCGGGCGCTGATCGGCGGCCCGTCGCTGCTGCTGGCCGACGAGCCGACAGCGGCACTCGATCGGGCACGCAGCCACGAAGTGGTCGAGTTGCTGGCCCGCGAGACCAAACGCGCCGGGGTGGCGACCGTCATGGTCACGCACGACACTGATGTGCTCCAGCACTGCGATCGGGTGGTAGAAATGGTCGACGGAAAGCTGTCCGGCTAGGCGACTGAAGGAGGCACGGTGCCGCGCATCTCAGCGCCCACCGTCGCTGAGCACCGCGCCGTCAAGCATCGCGCGCTGCTCGACGCGGCCCGTGCCATCCTGGCCGAGGAGCCGGGCGCCGCTCCGTCACTCGCGGCGGTCGCCGGTCGCGCCGGTCTGGCCCGCTCCTCGGCGTACGAGTACTTCCGCTCTCGCCGGGACCTGCTCGACGCACTGATCCAGGACGTGTTCCCCCGCTGGTCGACCCGGGTGACCGACGCGATGGCCGCGGCGGGCGCGCCGGACGCGCAGGTGCTGGCATACGTCGACACCAACCTTGAGCTGGTTGCCGAGGGTGAGCACGCGGTGGCCCGCGCCCTCGCCGCGATCGCGCCTGGTCAGCAGCTGGACGACAGCAGTCGCGTCATGCACGAGCAGCTGTCCGATCCGCTGGTCGACGCGCTGCGGGCGATGGACCTGCCGGACCCGGCCACCACCGCCAAGATGATCAACGCGATCGTGTACAGCGCGTCCAGTCTCATCGAGGAGGGCGGCGACCCTGCCCACATCCGCGCCCGAGCTGGTGAACTGCTCGAGCCGTTCCTCCGCGACGCGCGGTAACCGGCGCCCGCGACGAGCGCTGGGCTCGGCGGTGCCGCGCACGATGGGCCGTAGCCGTGCCTGCCTACTCGGCGCTGTCCTGCGAGCTCAGGTGGAGGTCGCGCTGCGAGATCCGGGCGTTCGGGAACGCTGCCGCCAGCCGCCCGCTGAACTGCGCCGCGCCCGTGCCGTCCGGCAGCGTCTGATCCGGCGTGGCGTACCAGACGAGCCCGGCGCGCAGCGTCATGCGGACGAGGGCATAGCTGTGCCATTCGCCGGGCTCGCCGGGACGCTCGTCGCGGTACGAGCCGGTGGTGCGCACCACGCGGATCCGCCTGACCCGCGCCGGGTTGATCGCCTGCACCACCCCACCGGCGCGCCGCACCAGCACGACACCCGGCCGGCCCGGCTCCGTCCAGACCCGCGAGATCCTCCGACGGCGTGACCTGATCAGATGCGCGAGCAGCAGGCATGGCCCAGCGATCAGCGCGAGCCCGAGGAGCGGCACGAGACCAGGTGACCGCACACCACCGGCGATCCCGAACACAGCGACCATGAGCAGCGCCGCACCCGCCAGGAGCGCGCGGGGCCGCCCGGGCGCCGGCTCGTCGGTGTGGTGACTCCACAGCACCTGCTCCACGCCGGCCGTCATGCACCCATCATCGACGGTCGTCACCGGTGCGCCAAGCACCGTCCGCTGCGGCCACTGTTCGGGATGCCGCTGCCGGCGATCTGCGCCGCTCGGCTGAGCGCCGGTCGATCCACCAGGAGCGCCGGCCCGCCGCGCCGAGCGCGACGACACCGAGGACGATCTGGGGCAGCAGCACCAACAGCGGCGGGCGGGGCAGTCCGGTCGACGCCGGCGCGGCGAAGGATCAGGAACGCGGGTTCGCGCAACGGGGTCTCCACACCTTTCGGGGAGGCCCACCGACCCCCTTGAACAAAGGTCGGACGAGGGGCCGGGATATGAGGACGGACCGGGCGCTGCACGCAGTAGCCGCAGCGCATCCTGCGGCGGGACCAGATGCTCACGCAATTTTCGTTATCCGCGGGACGGTGAATGAGTCCCAATGCGCCAATGGATAAGAATGCGATACCGAAGACCAACGATCCCTTGACTCGGTCCCGCTATTCACGCACATTGAAACCCGTGGCACGCCACTCCGGAAAGACCGCCCGCCCGTCGGCGTCGCGTCATCGCGACAACCAGGCGCGTGGGGGCGGGCTGGAGCATCGCGGTGCGGCGACAGTCGCCGTCGAGATGCCGCTACCGGTGCAGCCGGCCGGGGTCTGCGCCTTCGCCGCGCCGGACCAGCCACGCGTCCGTGATGTGCGCGAACATCGCCTCCGCCGCACCTGCCGCATCCTGCGCGGCGATTCGCTCGTAGATGCGTCGGTGGCCGCGGTTGGCCTCCTCCCGCAGCGCGCGGTCCGTCCTGCCCACGTACCGGTCGATGTTGGCCACCTGGTGCTGCAGCGACCGCACCACGGCCCGGCCGATCCGGTTGCCGGACGTCTGCATGATGACGTCGTGGAAGGCGGCATCGTGCTGGTGGAAGGTGTCGGCGTCCTCGACGGTGCCGTCCATGAGCTCCACGCACGCGAGCATCCGCTGCAGCGCCTCCGCGTCGGCCAGCCGGGCGGCGACATTCGCCATGTCGGACTCCAGGAGCCGGCGGGTCACCACGACGTCGTCGAGGACCGCCAGGTCCTCGTCCACGGCGATCGCGGCGGCGAGCACCAGCTCGTCGAGCATGTCCCACATCGCCGGCGGGTTGACGACCGTGCCGCTGCCCTGCCGGACCTGGACCAGTCGCTTCTCCTGCAGGATCTTCATGCTCTCGCGCACGACGGTCCGGCTGACGGAGTAGGTCTCGCACAGCACCGGCTCCGGCGGCAGCACGCTGCCCGGCTCGTAGGTCCCTCCGACGATGCGCTCCACCAGCTCGGCGGTGAGCGCCTTCGCGAGGCTGGCGGGTCCTCGAACCCACCCCGGGGGTGGTGAACCGTCCACGGTCGAACGCTGTGATGCCGTCATGTGCCCTCCGCCGACCCGCCGCGGCCAGGTGCTGCGGGTCGGCCAGAGTCTACCGAGCGACGCGGGCGGATGTGACGTGCCGCTCGCCTTCCCATGCCGCTCACGCCAGGTGCCAGATCTCCTCCAGCGGCTGCCACAGCGCACCGGGGTTCCGCTCCTCGACGACGCGGATCTGGCACGGGTCGGTGTGCGTCCACCACTCGCGGGTCACCGGGTCCTCGGCGACGCGGGCCAGGTCAGCGGCGTGATCGTCGCCCACGTACTCGTAGTAGGCGAAGAGCAGGTCACCGACGATGAAGATCGAGTAGTTGGTGATGTGCGCGTCGCGCAGCGTCTGCTCGACCTGCGGCCACACGTCGCGGTGCAGCCGCAGGTACTCCTCCCGCCGCTCCGGGCGGACGCCGACGATGAACGCGTGCCGCTCGACCCGCCGCGGCGCGCTCACCGGCTCGCCCCGTCGGCCGCCGGCACGCCCCGACGCTCCTCGCGGCGGGCGTCCGGAATGATCCTCAGCCCGGCGCGGGACGGCCGCACGTGCGGGCCGGCGACCGCGACCGTCGAGGTCATGACCCGCAGGGCGGCGATGGCCGCCTCGTCGACGCGGATGCCCAGGCCGGGCTCGTCGCCGAGCACGATGCCGCCGTCCTCGTACTGCTGGTCGACGGTGAGGCCGATCGGTGCGTTGACGTCCTGCACCTCGAAGACCAGATGGTTGGGCACGGCCGCGGCGGCGTGCGCCGACGGGTTGGCGTGGTAGGCGACCGCGCTGACCGGCAGGTCGTGGGCGTGCGCGAGCGCGGCGACCCGCAGGAAGTGGGTGATGCCCCAGACGTTGCCGACCTGGACGATGTCGACGGCGTCGGCGTCCAGCAGCGGCCGGTACTGCTCCAGGCCCGTCAGGTTCTCCCCGGTGGCCACGGCGGCCCGGATGCCGCGGCGGACCGCTGCGAGGCCGGCGGCGTCCCAGCGGCGCACCGGCTCCTCGACCCAGGTGAGATCGACGGTGCGCTCCAAGGCCGCCACGAACCGCACCGCCTGGGTGCGGTTCCACGACTCGTTCGCGTCGAACATGAGAGCCGGCTGCGCCGAGTTGCGTCGCAGCACCTCGTGCAGCGCCTCCAGCCTGCGCAGGTCCCGCTGGACGTCGTGGCCGCCCTTGAGCTTGGCGGCGCTGAACCCCCGGTCGGCGAACCCCTCGTACAGGCGCACCAGGGCGTCGTCGTCCAGGGCGATGTCCAGCCCGGAGGCGTAGCCGGGCACGAACCGGTCCAGCGCGCCCAGCGTGCGCCACAGCGGCTCGCCGGCGGCCTTCGCCTTGAGGTCCCACAGCGCCATGTCGATCGCGCCGATGGCGCCGAAGGTGGCGCCCGCGTGCCCGGTCTTGAATACCCAGTTCAGCATCCGGTCGTACAGGGCCGAGACCGCCCGCGGGTCCTCGCCTTCCACGGCGCCGAAGACCCGGTCGATGTCGCCGTGCTGGCCGAGCCCGACGCCCTCCAGCCCCGTGTCGGTCTCCACGATCAGCACGTGGACGTCGGTACGCGGCTCCGACATCACCCCGTTGGCGTCGCCGATCAGCCGCCCCCAGTCATGTTTCGTCGTCAGGCTGCGGTATCCGGTGACTTTCACGCGTGCTCCTTCTGGGCGTGGTTCGGTTTCACTCTTTGGTGCCTCCTGCCGTCATGCCCGCGACGAGGAACCGCTGGGCGAACACGAAGACGATCAGCACGGGCAGCACGGACACGACGGTCGCCAGGGCGAGCGTCGGCAGCTGCACCGACTGGGCGCCGGCGGAGCTTGGGTTGAAGGCCGGTGTCGAGGCGAGCAGCGACGTGAGGCCGACCTGGACCGGGTAGCCGTCGCTGGACGGCAGCATCACGAAGGGCAGGAAGAAGTTGTTCCAGCTCTGCACGAAGCTGAAGAAGGCGACCAGGGCGACGATCGGCGTCGCCAGCGGCAGCGCGACCTTGGTGAACACCTCCAGCTCCGAGCATCCGTCGATGCGGGCCGCGGCGAGCAGGTCCCGCGGGACGCTGGTGGAGAAGTAGATGTACGTGAGGTACACCCCGAACGGGAAGAACGACATCGGCAGGATCACCGACAGCGGGCTGCCGATCAACCCGACCACGTTGAGCTCGAGGAAGATCGGCAGCACCAGCGCGGTGTTCGGGATGAGCATGACGACCAGCGTCAGCACCAGCAGCGACCGGCGGAACCGGAAGTCCGTCATCGCCATGGCGTAGCCCGCCGGGATGCTGGCGACGAGCGTGATCGCCAGCGCGCCCACCGCGTACAGCGCGGAGTTGCCGACCCATGCGGTCACCGCACCGTCCTGGAAGTCGAACAGCTGGCGCCAGTTCGCGGCCAGGTCGGCCGGGGTGCCGGGCAGGAACGGGCTGCCGACGAGGAGATCGTGCGCCGACTTCGTCGTGGCCAGCAGCAGCCAGACGATCGGGATGACGAAGAACAGCACGAAGACGGTGAGCACGACCGCGACGAGCGCGCGGCCCGCGCCGCCGCCGGCACCGGCGCGGTGCCCTGTGGACGGTCCGGCCGGCACCCGGTGCGGGCGCCGGGTGACCAGTGTCGTCATTGACTCAGTCCCTTTCGAACAGCCCGCCGCGCGTCACGAAGACGGCCGACAGGGCGAGGGCGATGACGAGCAGCAGCAGCGAGATGGCGGCCGCGGCGTTGAAGTCGTTCTGCTGGAACGCGTACAGGTAGGCGAGCTGGTTGAGCGAGTAGTCGTTGGGCACGATCGCGTTGCTGGCCTGGGACAGCAGCTGCGGCTCGACGAACAGCTGCGTGCCGGCGGCGAGCGACATGATGCCCATGTACGAGATCCACTTGCGCAGCAGCGGCAGCTGGATGCGCCAGGCGATCTGCACCGGCCCGGCGCCGTCGATGCGCGCCGCCTCGATCACCTCGGCGCTGATGTTGTTCAGCGCGCCGTACATGATGACGATCCAGCCGCCCGCGCCGGTCCAGAACGCGATGACGGCGAAGATGAGCGGCAGGTGCGCGGGCGCGATGACCTGGTTGAAGCTGTCGAACCCGAGCAGCCGCAGCAGCCCTCCGACGGGGCTGGCGGTCGGGTCGAGCACGAACAGCCACAGCAGCACGCTGGAGGCGCCGGCGACCGCGCCCGGCAGGTAGAACACCAGTCGCAGGGTGCGGCTCAGCCATCGGGCGCCGACGGCGTGCACCACGATCGCCAGGAACGTCACCAGGACCACCAGCGAGATCAGCCAGATCGTCAGGTACCAGGCGACGTGCCCGACGGCGGGCAGGAACCGGAAGTCGCCGACGACCTTGGTGAAGTTGGCGATGCCGGCGAAGGCGCCGCCACCGTCGGTGAACGCGAGGTACAGCGCGTAGCCGGCAGGCAGGATGCCGAAGGCGACCGCGAGCACGGCGTAGAGCGCGACGAAGGCGTAGCTGACCGCGCTGCGGTGCTCCGTGAGGCGGGGCCGCCCGCCCGGTCGGCGGGCGGCCTCTGCTGCCGTTGTCACGTGACCTTGTAGCCGTCGACCTGGGCCTGGTTCTTGATGGCGGTCTGCCACTCGGGGAGCAGACCGACCAGGCTCTTGCCGCTGACGATCGCGGGGGTGACGGTCTTGGCCCAGATGGCCTCCTGGCTGAAGATGCCGGAGCCCCATCCGCCCCAGATCTGCGACCCCGCCTTGACCATCGCCTGCAGGTCGGTGGCGTAGTAGCCGCTCGACTCCTGCTTCTTGATCCACTTTTCGGCGGCGGGCGCGTACGCGGGGTACCCGGGGGCGACGTTCACCTGGTAGTCGTCGGCGGTGGTGACGAACTCGACGAACTTCCGGGCGGCCTTGAGGTTCTTGGAGTGGCTGCTGATGAACCAGGTGGCGCCGCCGACGTTGCCGGTCGCCGCCTCCTCACCCTTCCAGGCCAGCGGCGCGGCCACACCGAGCTGGCCCTTCGGGACGTTGAGCGACTGCGGGTTGTTGAAGATGGCGCCGGCGTACCACGCGGGGCCGGGCATCAGCAGCACCTTGTTCGCGTAGTTCTTGACGAACTCGGGCGAGAACACGCTGACGGTGGGCACCGTGCCGTTCTTGATGAGGGTGTCGAGCATCGAGGCGGCGCGCTTGCACTCCGTGGTGCCGGTGTTGACGGTCACCGCCTTCGGGCCGGTGATGCCGTTGGCCTGGCACTTGCTGCTCCAGAGGTAGATCTCGGGGGTGAACGCGTCTCCGGCGGCGCCGACGATGTAGCCGGGGTGTTCGCGGGCCACCTTCTCGCCGAGGGCCTGGTAGTCCTCCCAGGTGGTCGGCAGGGTGTAGCCGAACTGGTCCAGCAGCGTCTTGTTGTGCCAGAGCACCACCTGGGCGAGGTCGTTGCGCAGGCAGTACACCTTGCCTTCGACGGTGCACGGGTTGAGCGCACCGGCGGTGAACCGGTCCAGGGTCTCCTTGGCGACGAGGCCCTGGTCGAGCACGGCGGCGAAGGCCTGCTTGCCGTTGCTCTGCTGGCTGGCCCAGGCCGCGTCGTTGTTCTGGGTGGAGAAGACCACGTCGGGCCAGCCGCTGCCGGCGCGGTCGAACAGCTGCATCTTGGTGCGGAACGAGTTGGACCCGTTCGCCGACCCGTCGTAGGTGACGGCTTCAAGCTGGACGTCGGGGTTGGCCTTCTTGAAGGCGTCGACGGCCGAGGACCGGTCGGCGTCGACCCACACCGTGAGTTTCGCCTTGTCGTCCTGGGCGGCCTGGGGGAATCCGTAGGAGCCGGAGGTGGTGCCGCTGTCGCTGCCGCAGCCGGCGACGGTGAGGGTGAGGGTGAGGGCTAACGCCGCCGCACCGACCCACCGCCGGGTCTGTCCGTGCCGTGCCTTTCCGACCATGTTCGTGTCCCTTGTGTCGAAGACTATGAGGATCACCGATGCATCGCGCCCACAACATAGGGCATACGTATGACGTCTGCAAGCGCCTGTAACATATTCGTATTACGTCTGACGTCATCAGTTCCGTATGCTGGAGCGGCGTCGCGTCCAGCGCGCCACGGAGATCGGGAGGCGCCATGGCGGGACCACATACGGCCACGCCATCGCCCGCCTGGACGCGGCGGCCGGCGAACCTCGCCCGGGCCGTCACCGCGGACCTGGTGGGCCGGATCGTGCGCGGCCTGCACCCACCGGGCACCCCACTGCCGCCCGAGCCGGTGCTGTGCGAGATGTTCTCGGTGAGCCGCACCGTGGTCCGGGAGGCGGTGAAGCTGCTGCAGGAGAAGGGGCTCGTGCAGGTCCGCCAGGGCAGCGGCACCATCGTCACACCGCCGGGCGCGTGGAACATGCTCGACGAGCTCGTGCTCGCCGCGAGCATCGCCGAGGACGACACGCTCGGCGTCCTCGACGACGTCGTCGTCACCCGGCGGCTGCTGGAGTCCGACATGGCCGGCGTCGCCGCCCGGCGCGCCGATCAGGACTCCGTCGACCGGCTCCGCACACTCGTGGACCGCATGGACGAGCTCGTCGACGACCACGTCACGTACGAGGAGCACGACCGCACCTTCCACGACATCGTCATGCACGCCTCCGGCAACCGCATCGCCCGCGGGGTGGTCAAGGCGCTGCAGAGCCAGGTCATCCACACCGCCCGGTACGTGGGGCGCACCGAGCGGGCCCTGTGCGTGGCGTCGAACCTGGGTCACCGGCGCGTGTACGAGTGCATCGCCTCGCACGACCCGCACGGCGCGGCGGCGGCGATGTTCGCGCACATCACCGACGCCTGGCTGGCCCGCCGTGGCGGGCCGGGCGGCGCGCTGCGGCTGCAGCGCTGAGTCACCCGGCCCGCGACCGCGGGTCTACGACGTGACCCGGCTCCACTGCTGGTTGGCCGCGCCGAGACAGTCCCAGATCTGGACCTTCGTGCCGTTGGCGGTGCCCGCCGCGCTGGCGTCCAGGCACTTGTTCGCTCCGACCGCCGTGACGCTGCCGTCGCCGTTGAGCCGGAACTGCTGGTTGGTCTGACCGTTGCAGTCCCAGATCTCCACCGCGGTGCCGTTGGCGGTGCCGCGGCCGAGCACGTCGAGGCACTTGCCGCCGTTGTACAGCCGCAGTTCGCCCGCCGCGGTCAGCGTGAGCCGCTGGTTGGTGCCGCCGTGACAGTCCCAGAGCTGGGCGAGGGCGCCGTTGGCCTGCGAGGCCCCGGCGATGTCCAGGCACCGGCCGGACGCCGTGCCGCGCAGCGCGAACGTGTCCGCCGGCTGCTGGGTGCCCTGGACGCCGGCGGCGGCCATGACCGCCCGTGCGCCGCTCGGCCAGTTGCCGCCGCTCACCACGACGGTGCCGCTGTTGGTGTTGCCGCGGGTCCCGGTCTTGACGTTGCTGCCGTTGTTCGTGGTCCAGTTGCCGGTCAGGGTCAGGTTGCCGGTGTTGTTGTTCGCCCATTCCTGGGTGTAGGCCCACGTGCCGGTGTTGTCGAAGACGTTGTTCGCCGCGGAGACGTAGCGCGAGCCCTCGTCGAAGTACAGGCCGAGCCAGCCGTTGCTGTTGCGGAAGTAGTTCTCGTTCACCGTCGTGCCCGGGCTCGCCGACAGGTGATAGAAGGCGCCGGCGTCCGTCATCTGCTGGACCACGTCGTGCACGAAGTTGGCCGTGACCCGGTTGTTCGCCGCGACGGTGGCCGTGGTGTACCTCGGCTGGTAGTTGTACAGCCCCCGGTCGGTGTAGTCCTGGCTGCCGCCCGCGTCGTTGGCGCCCCACCCGTAGCCGAGGGCGATCCCGGAGTAGGGCAGGTTGTACAGCTCGTTGTGCGCCATCGTCGAGCCGGCGGTGTACGTCATGAGCAGCCCGACGTGGCTGCGGTACTCCGACGCGACGTCGTGCACGACGTTGTTGCTCACCGTGATGTTGCTGTTGGTCATCCGGCTGTCGCTGGGATGGTGCGCGTCGGCCTGGACGCCGCCGGCGATGACGGCGCCGGCCGAGAGGTACTCGAACACGTTGCCGGTCACCGTGATGTCGCGGGCGCCGAGGCCGACGCCGGTGCCGTGCGCGTTGGCGTCGTTGCCGATGCCGAGACCGACCTGGCCGAGGTTGGTGAACCGGTTGCCGGTGAAGGACACCGTGTTCGCCGCGGACACCTGCACCGCGGCGGGCATCTGCCGCCAGGCGGGGCGGGTCGCCTCGAAGAGCTGGCAGCCCGACTGGCAGGAGGTGAGCGCGTCACCCGGACGGTTCCAGGTGCCGTACATGTACGCGCCGGTCTGCTGGTCGGCGTAGCCCTGGTTGCTGCTGGGCTGCAGCCAGCTGGTGCCGGAGAACTGCAGGCCGGAGAAGGTCAGGTGGTGGGCCGGCGACGCGTACGTGCCGCCGACGCGCAGCAGTGACTCCAGCCGCGGCAGCTGGACGTCGGCGGTGGCCATGTTCTGCCCGGACAGCGGCTTGTAGTAGAGGGCACCGGCGGCCGTGTCCAGGTACCACTCCCCTTCGGCGTCCAGGAACTCGCGGGCGTTCGCCAGGTACATCGGCCCGCCGCGGAACGGCCTGGTGATCGTGTCGTAGCCCCAGGTGTTGTTGTTCCACGCGGGCTGCTGCATGGTGAGCGTGTTGTTGGCGATCGCCTGCACCGGCACGTACCGGTCGGTGAACGAGTCGACAGACTCCAGCTCGACCCGGCTCTTGGCGGCGAGGTTGTTGAGGTAGGACAGCGCCCCGCTGGTGAAGCTGAGCCCGGTCGTCGAGGCGGTGAAGTCCGCGCGGTTGACCTGGGTGCGGGCCCTGGTGGCGATGCGGCCGTCGACGTAGAGCTGGCGGGTGTCGAAGCCGGTGCCGACATCGGCCCGCCAGATGTTGCGGGCGGTGTCCGACACGGTCCACCCGGTGATCTTCCGTGCGCCGGAGATGATCGGGCGGGTCCCGGCGGCGGCCTGCCAGACGACGGTGTGGCCGTTGGTGCCGGAGTCGGCGGCGGTGAAGGTGAGCGGCGCGCCGAGGGAGTACGTGCCGCCGGCGAGCTGCACCACGATGTCGCCGGTCATGGTGGGCGCGGCCGCCCTGACGGAGGTCTGCGCCTGCGACAGCGAGCAGGGCTGGGTGGCGGTGCAGGCGGTGCCGGAGCCGGCCGGCGCGGCGTACAGCGTCTGCATGACGGCCGCCGTGGCCGGTGGCGCGAGGATCGCGGTGCCGCCGGCGACGAGGACGGCGGCGGCCGCCCCGGCCAGCCCGGCGAGCCGGGCGGCGCCGCTCGGTGGCCGGGGTGCGGGGTGCGTGGGTGGTAAGGGCATGGGAGCTCCGTTCAGGGATGGTGCGGAGCGGCCGGGGAGTCCGGCCGCTCCTTCGTACGTCGGGCCGGTCGGCTCAGGGCAGCGTCCACTTCTGGTTCGCCGCACCGGAGATGCAGGTCCACAGCTGCACCACCGTGCCGTCGGCGGAGTTGTTGCCGGACACGTCCAGGCACTTGCCGGACTGCGGGTTGCGCAGCGTGCCGTCCGACTGCGGCGCCCAGGCCTGGTTGCCGCCGCCGTTGCACGTCCACAGCTGCACCTTCGTGCCGTTCGCGGTGCCGCCGCCGTTGACGTCGAGGCACTTGCCGAGCGCCTGCAGCGTCTGCCCCGAGCGGGTCCAGGTCTGCGCCGCGTTGCCCTGGCAGGTGTACAGCTGGATCTGCGTGCCGTTGGCCGAGCTGCCGCCGCGCACGTCCAGGCACTTGCCGGCCAGGCCCTTGACGGGGCCGACACCGGTCGGCTGGGTGCCGGACTCCTTGATCCGGATGTTGCGGAAGTCGACCGTGTTCCCGGCGCCGTGCTCCTGGATGCCGACGTAGCCGTCGAGGTTGCGGTTCGGGTCGGTGTTGGTGAAGTCGTTGATCAGCGTGCCGTTGAGGTACACCCGGAGCCGCTGGCCCTCGACGAGCGCCTCGAACGTGTTCCACTCCCCCGGCGGGTTGAGCGCCGCGTCGCGGGCGGCGATGTCGGCGGACTTGACGCCGTAGATCGCGCCCGTGGTGCGGTCCGCGCTGTCCGTGGCGTCGATCTGGATCTCGTAGCCCTGGTTCTGCGCGACGTTGGGGTCGCTGCCCGGGTTGGGGAAGCCGAGGAAGATGCCGGAGTTGCTGTCGCCGGTCATCCGCCAGTCGGCCTTCAGCGAGTACGACGTGTACTGCTTCGCGCTGTACCAGAACAGGCCCATGCCGCCGACGGAGGTGAGGGTGGCGTCGCTGTTGGTGAAGCTGCCGGGGCCCGACTGCGACCAGCCGGTGGTCGAGCCGTTGTAGAGCGCGGTGTAGCCGGTCTCCGGCCGGCAGTCGGCGTTCGCGCGCTTCGCCGCGTAACGGATGCCGCCGAGCAGCTCGGCGCGCAGCGCCGTCTCGGAGTACGACGACTGGCTGTGGCCGAGGCCCGTGTAGAACGACCGTCCGCTGTCGATGGTCTTGCACCAGGTGATCGGGTGGTCGGCACCCATCGTGCCGCCGGAGTACGACGACTCGTCCAGCGTCGAGAGCACCCGGGCGGTGGAGCGCGGGTTGCTCTGGTAGTTGTACAGCTCGTCGGTGCGGGTCCAGGTCTGCGGCAGGTGGGCCGTGGCCGGATGGGCCCGGTTCTCGGTCTTCACGTTCACCTGCTGGATCGCCGGGTGGGAGGCGAAGTACGCGCCGACGAGCTGGCCGTAGAACGACCAGCTGTACTCGGTGTCGGCGGCGGAGTGGATGCCGACGTAGCCGCCACCGCCGCGGATGTAGGACTCGAACGCGGCCTGCTGGGTGTCGTTGAGCACGTCGCCGGTGGTGCTGAGGAACACCACGGCCTCGTACTGGGCGAGGTTGGCGGTGGTGAACCGGGTGGCGTCCTCGGTGGCGGTGACCGTGAAGTTGTTCGCCGCGCCCAGATCACGGATGGCCTGGATGCCGGTGCCGATCGAGTCGTGCCGGAAGCCGGCGGTCTTGGAGAACACGAGGACGTCGTACGGGGCGTCGGCGGCCGCGGCGGGCGAGGCCGCGGTGAGGGTGCCGGCGGCGAGGGCGATGGCGGCGCCCGCACCGGCGAGAAGTCTGCGCATGGTTCCTCCGGTCTGCGAAGGGGTGACAGAAGGGTGGCGATGGCGCCCGCGCGGGTGCGCGGGCGCCGGGTTCGTCAGGTCAGGGCAGGGTCCACTTCTGGTTGGCGGCGCCGCTGATGCAGGTCCACAGGTGCACCACCGTGCCGTCGGCGGAGTTGTTGCCGGAGACGTCCAGGCACTTGCCGGACTGGGGGTTGCGCAGCGTGCCGTCCGACTGCGCCGTCCAGTTCTGGTTGGCGCCGCCGTTGCAGGCCCACAGCTGGATCTTCGTGCCGTCCGCCGTGGCGCCGCCGTTGACGTCCAGGCACTTGCCGAGCGCCTGCAGCGTCTGGCCGGAGCGCGTCCACGTCTGCCCGGCGGCGCCGGAGCACGTGTACAGCTGGATCTGGGTGCCGTTGGCCGAGCTGCCGCCCCGCACGTCGAGGCACTTGCCCGCCAGACCCTTGACCGCCCCCGTCCCGGACGGCTGGGTGCCGGTGGCGAAGGTGAAGCTGTCGACGTCGAACAGCAGGCCGGTGCCGCTGCCGGCGAACGTCAGGTAGAGCGACGTCGTCCCGGCGGGCGGGCTGGTGATCGCCGCCGTCGCGGTCGTGAACGTCTCCCACGAGCCCGTCACCGGGATCGTCGCGGAGCCGATGACGGTGCCGGTCGGCGAGCCGGTGCGGAACTGCACCGTGCCGCCCGAGCCCGCGGACGAGGCGCGCACCTGGACGGAGGTGGCGTTGTTCAGCTTGTACGGGTCGAACTCGATCCAGTCGCCGTTGTGGATGTCGCCGACGGTCCTGCCGCCCTCGGCGGTGGTCTTGCTGTAGGTGTTGATGCCGGACGAGGTCTTGAAGTGCTCGGCCTGCCGCTTGCGTGGTTGCAGGATGTTCTGGGTGTGGGTGGTCAGGCCGCCCTTGTCGGTGTACTGCGCGTCGAAGATCGGGAAGATGTTCGCCGCGTCGTCGTGCTCACCGTCGACCGGGATCGTGATCGTGCCGGAACAGCCGGTCTGCGAGGTGATCTGGTGGGCGTGCTGGTCGTGCCCGAGCGCGTAGGTCATGGTGACCTTCGAGCAGTCGATCGTCCCGTCCTCGGGGTCGGTGACGGTGACGCTCCACGGCACGCCGTCGCCGAAGGACGCCAGCTGCCCCGACGCCGGCGTGTTCACCGTGACCGTGGGCGCGGTGTTGCCGACGCTGATCTGGACGCCGGCCGTTCCGGTGGCGCCCTGCGGGTCACGGACCGTCAGGGTGGCGGTGTAGCTGCCGTTGGCCGTGTAGGTCTTCGACGGGTTCGCCGCGGTGGAGGTGGTGCCGTCGCCGAACGCCCACGAGTAGGTCAGCGTCCCGCCGTCCGGGTCGCTGCTGCCGGCGGAGGAGAAGTTCACCGTCAGCGGCGCCGCACCCGAGGTGACGCTGGCGCCGGCGACGGCGGTCGGGGCACGGTTGCCGCCGGTGCCGACGTAGTCGAAGCGGTAGAGTGCGGAGTTCGCGTCGCCGTTGCCGAAGCCGGCGCCGTAGTCCAGGACGTACAGCGCGCCGTCGGGGCCGAACTGCATGTCCATGACCTGCTTGCCGACCCAGGGGAAGTTGTCGATCGTGCCCCGTGAGCCGTCGGCGTTGACGGCGATCGGTTTGATCCAGCCGCGGCCGAACTCGCCCGCGAAGAACAGGCCGTCCAGCGAGGGCGGGAACTTCGTCGTCGACGGGTTCGCCGCGTCGTAGCGGTACACAGGACCCGCCATCGGCGACTCGGAGCCGCTGCCGAACTCCGACGGGCTGCCCGAGTCGCCGGCGTACTTGATCCACGCCGCCCGGGCCGCGGGCAGGGTGCCCAGGCCGGTGTTGCGGAAGGAGTTGTTCGTCGGCCCGCCGGCGCAGTTGAACTTGTTGCCGGTGCTGTTCGTGGCGAAGTTCCACTCGTTGTAGGTCTCGCTGGTGGTGTTGCTGCCCGTGCAGTACGGCCAGCCGTAGTTGCCGGGCGACGTGATCCGGTTGAACTCGACCTGCCCGGACGGGCCCCGCGTGGAGCTGGTCGATCCGGCGTCGGGGCCGTAGTCGCCGACGTAGACGACGCCGGTGGCCTTGTCGACGCTCATCCGGAACGGGTTGCGGAAGCCCATCGCGTAGATCTCGGGCCGGGTGTTGGCGGTCCCCGGCGCGAACAGGTTGCCCGATGGGATGCTGTACGTGCCGTTGGCGTTGACCTTGATCCGCAGGATCTTGCCCCGCAGGTCGTTGGTGTTGCCCGCCGAGCGCTGCGCGTCGTAGGC